>NZ_JBQCWY010000394.1:0-2779 GCF_051956955.1 Neisseria sp. P0021.S005
ACATCTTCATCAGCGCAGGCTTTCCTCCTGCCATTAAAGTCGGCGGCACCCTCACGCCCATGCCCCACAAAGCGCTGACCGGCGCGGACACCGCCGCCATCGCCGAATCCACCATGAACCCCGACCAGCTCGAAGCCTTCAACCGCGACTGGGAAATCAACTATTCCGTCCAATCGCGCAGCAACACGCGCTACCGCGTCAACGCCTACCACGAGCAAGGCCGCGTCGGCATGGTATTGCGCCGCGTCAGCCAAGACATTCCCGAGATGAAGACCCTCGGCTTACCCGAAAAGCTCCAAGAGCTTGCACTCGCACCGCGCGGCCTGCTGATCCTCGCCGGCCCGACCGGTTCGGGTAAGTCCACCACCATGGCCTCCATGCTCAACTACCGCAACCAAAAGCTGCCCGGCCATATCGTTACCATCGAAGACCCCATCGAGTTTATCTACAAACCTTGCCGCAGCATCTTCACCCAGCGCGAAATCGGCATCGATACCGACAACTGGAAAACCGCCGTTCAAAGCGCCATGCGTCAAGCACCCGATGTCGTCTGTATCGGCGAAGTCCGCAGCGAAGAAAGCATGGAATACGCCCTCCAACTGGCTCAAACCGGCCATCTGTGCGTTTTCACCATCCATGCCAGCACGGCCTCCCAAACCATCGAGCGCATCATCAACTTCTATCCGGAAGACCGACGCCAACAGGTTTTGATGGATTTGGCGTTGAACCTCGTCGGCATCATCGGCCAACGCCTCACCATCAAGAAAAACCGCCAACGCACGGCCGTTACCGACCTCCTGCTCAACACGCCGGCCATGCAGGACTTGATTTTCAAAGGCGAATTGCTGGAAATCCGCGACCTGATGGCACGCTCCGGCAGCAACGGCATGCAGACGTTCGACCAAAATCTCTTCACCCTCTACGCACAAGGCCAAATTGAACTCAGCGAAGCCCTGCGCCAAGCGGTATCCGCCAACGATTTGCGCCTGCGCATTCAAATGCACGACGAGGGCAACAATACCGAACGCCTCTACGACCGCATCAGCGACCTCAACCTGATGACCTAATGGCGCAAGCCAAAAAAGGCCGTCTGAACAAATGTGGAAACGAAATCAAGTATTTTCCCGTATCCGTTCAGACGGCCTTATCCTATTTCAAGCATTCTGAAACCGACTGAAAATCCTGTTAAAATCCAATCATTCATCTCATAACAAATAAAACAACCCAATCATGAAAACTCCGCCGCTCAAACCTCTGATCATTGCCTCCCTGCCCGTCTTCGCCAGCGTGTTCATCGCCGCTACCCTCGTTTGGCACTTCAACACGCCTAAGCTCGTCATGCCCTTCGTACTCGGCATTATTGCCGGCGGTTTGGTCGACTTGGACAACCGCCTCACAGGCCGTCTGAAAAACATCGTCATCACCGTTGCCCTGTTCACCCTCTCTTCGCTGCTTGCCCAAAGCACCATCGGCACAGGCGTTCCCTTCATCTTGGCCATGACCCTGATGACTTTCGGCTTTACCATCCTCGGCACCGTCGGCCTCAAATACCGCACCTTCGCTTTCGGTGCGCTCGCCGTCGCCACCTACACCACGCTGACCTACACCCCCGAGACCTACTGGCTGACCAACCCCGTCATGATTCTGTTGGGCACTGTTCTATACAGCGTCAACACCCTGATCTTCCAAATCATCCTGCCCCACCGCCCTGTCCAAGAAACCGTCGCCAACGCCTATGATGCACTCAGCAACTACTTCGATGCCAAAGCCGACTTTTTCGATCCAGACGAAGCCGCATGGTTGGGCAACCGCCAAATCGACTTGGCCATGAGCAACACCGGCGTGATTACCGCCTTCAACCAATGCCGCGGCGCACTTTTCTACCGGTTGCGCGGCCAACACCGCCATCCGCGTACCGCCAAAATGCTGCGCTACTACCTCTGCGCGCAAGACATGCACGAACGCATCAGCTCCGCCCACGTCGATTACAGCGAAATGGCCGAGCAGCTCAAAAACACCGACCTCATCTTCCGCATCCGCCGCCTGCTCGAAATGCAAGGTCAGGCGTGCCGCAACGTTGCCGCCTCCCTGCGCAACAACAAACCCTACGCATACAGCAAACGCCTCGGCCGCGCCATGGAAGGCTGCCGCCAATCCCTCAGCCATTTTGCCGAGACCCATGCCGACAATGCCAACCTCCACAATATCCGCCGCCTGCTCGACAACCTCAGCAGCGTCGATTACCAACTGCGGCAACTGCAAAACGATGCGTCCCTTGCCGAAAACGACAACGCCAACACCCGCATCGCCGCCCTTGAAAACACCAAGTTCCGCAATATCGGCGAGACCGTCCTCAGCCAACTCAATTTCGACTCCAGCGTATTCCGCCATGCCACTCGCCTCTCCATCGTCGTTGCCGCGGCCTGCATCATTGTCGAAATCCTCCATCTCAACCTCGGCTACTGGATTCTGCTGACCGCCCTTTTCGTCTGCCAGCCTAACTACACCGCCACCAAAAGCCGTGTGTACCAACGCATTGCCGGTACGATTCTCGGCGTGATTGTCGGTTCGCTCGTTCCCTACTTCACCCCGTCCGTTGAAACCAAGCTCTGGATTGTCATCGCCAGCACAACCCTGTTTTTCATGACCCGAAGCTACAAATACAGCTTCTCCACCTTCTTCATCACCATCCAAGCCCTGACCAGCCTCTCGCTTGCCGGTTTGGACGTGTACCACGCCATGCCCATCCGCATCATCGACACCATCGTCGGTTCCGTTA
>NZ_JBQCWY010000395.1:0-2769 GCF_051956955.1 Neisseria sp. P0021.S005
ACAAAATTATTTTCTGAAATTTAATCACTTCCCTGTTTTAACAGGGTTTTTATTTCTAAAAAAATACTATCAAACTCCCACACTATCCATACATACAAAAAAATACAAACTAAAGGCCGTCTGAAATGCTCTTTCAGACGGCCTTTTGAGGTTTCTATATCTATATTTTAGTCGGCGAACTGTTTTTTCATTCGTTCGCGTCGCTCTTGCGCTTCTACGGACAATGTCGCGGTCGGACGTGCCAGCAGGCGCTTGAGGCCGATGGGTTCGCCGGTATCGGCACAGAAACCGTAATCGCCTTCGTCAATACTGCGGAGAGTCGCTTGCACTTTATTGAGAAGTTTACGCTCGCGATCGCGGGTGCGCAGTTCTAAAGCGTATTCTTCTTCTTGAGTAGCTCGGTCGGCTGGATCGGGAGCGGATTCGTGCTCTTGAAGATGGCCGGTAGTGGTGTTTGCATTTTCAATCAGTTCTTCTTGCATTTTAACCAGTAGTTCGCGGAAGAAGGCCAATTGGTCGCTGTTCATGTAGTCCTCTTCAGGACCATCCCAGTTTAAAATATCTTGTTCTGTCAGCTTTGCCATGGTGTCTGCTTTCGGTTTGTTGTTAATGATTTGGATGCTACGGGTTTGCTTTTATTGGGTTTGCTTTTATTGGGTTTGCTTTTATTGGGTTTTCTTGAATTTCCGTTTTGGAAATTGGGCGAATCATATCATGTTTTACCTATTCATTTGTTCTTTATATTTCGATTTGCACTTTTTTGCACTACCTTACGCCTAAATATATTAATACGCTTTTTAGGACGTTGTATTTTTGGTCGTTAATACCTGCTGCGCTTTCAGACGGCCTATTGAAGCAAACATAGGTTGGTTTGCTGGATAAGTTGGGGAAACCATCGGGCCAGCCACAACCATAATAAGAGTGCCAACAGACTGCCTGAAAAATCGTATCGTCCTGCGCGTAAGAAGGAAAACGGTTTGAGCAATGGCTGCAGAATTCGTTCGATGGCATAAGCCAACGGGGAATAGCGGCCCTGTATGCTGCTCACCATTCTAATAATCAGACCAATAAGTAATGTATAGGCCGCGGCTTTCAGCATATGGAGTGCGGCAAACCAGAAGTTTGCCAAAATCAGCTTATTGCTGATGGACAGCGCCGGCGAGATGAAAATAATGGCGGTACAGGCAAGGTAGTACACCAGAAAACCTGCGGGCAGGCAGTACCAATCGGTTTTCTCGCCGGATGGGAATGCTTTTTGCCAAGGTTTGGTCAGCCAGCCTGTTGCCTGTATGCTGAATTTGAGCAGGGGGTGTTCTGCTGCCAATCCTGCGTATCGGAGCAAAAAGCGCGTGATACACAGGATGGCAATAGCGTCTGCCAATAATAAGAGCAAGTCGCCGCGCATGTTCAGACGGCCTTATATTGTTGCGCCATTTCTTGCGAACGTTTGACGCAGGCTTCTACGCCCTGTTCGATGGCTTCGGCAACGTGACGGGCTTTGAAGGTTTCGATGGCTTCGTGTGTCGTGCCACCTTTGGAAGTCACGTTTTGCTGTAATTGTGCAAATGCTTCGCCGGTCTGTTCGGCCAAAGCCACTGCGCCTTTAAATGTAGCAAGGCTCAGTTCGCGTGCGTCTTGTTCGTTGAAACCTTGTGCCAAAGCCGCATTTTGGAGCGCGCCCAAAAGATAGAAAACATAGGCGGGGCCGCTGCCGCTGATGCCGGTAATATTGTGGAGTTGATCTTCCTCGTTCAGCCAAACGGTTGTACCGACAGAGCGCATGATGCCGTCGGCGGCTGTACGGTCAGCTTCTGAAACGCCTGCATCGGCAAACATACCGGATACGCCTAAACCGATTTTGGCCGGCGTATTGGGCATGATGCGCACGATACGGCGTGTGCCGCCCAGATACTGGCTGAGGGTATCGATGGACAAACCTGCCGCTACGGACAACACCAGCGCGCCATTCAAACGGATGTTTTGACAGGCTGCCTGCATGTCTTGCGGTTTAACAGCGAGAATGAGGACATCGTCCGCACTCAATTCGGGCAGGTTTTCAGAAGTGGCTACGCCCAATTCTTGTACCAGTTGCTCCCGTCTTTCGGCGCCGCGTTCGACAATGTGGACACGATAGCCGTCTTGTTTGACCAAACCGCCTGCAATGGCAGTCGCCATATTGCCGCCGCCGAGAAAATAGATATTCATATATATGTCACTCCTTTGTGATATCGATCAAGCCGTCTGAAACTGCTGTCTGCCCTGTTCAGACGGCCTATTACTTTTATTGAGGATAATGCCGCTTGCCGAAAATCGCGCTGCCGATGCGGACATGGGTTGCGCCGCATTCTACCGCGATTGGCATATCTCCGGACATCCCCATAGACAAAACATCTGCTTCGACGCCTGCCGCGTTCAACTCAGCCAACAGCCGCTGCATGGTATGAAACTGGCTGCGCAACTCATCATCGCTGCTGTCGGCCTTGGCCACACACATCAATCCGCGCACTTTAATATTCGGCAACTTGGCCACTTCAAGGGCCAGCGCAACCGCTTCAGTGGGCGCTACGCCGTGTTTTGCTTCTTCCGCGGCAATGTTCACTTCAATGCACACCTGCAACGGCGGCATTTCAGACGGCCTTTGTTCACTCAAGCGCCGCGCCGTTTTCAGACGGCCTATCGTATGCACCCAATGTGCGCGTTCGGCCACAAATTTGGTTTTATTAGACTGCACATCGCCGATAACGTGCCAAACAATATCCGGCAAATCGG
>NZ_JBQCWY010000396.1:0-2762 GCF_051956955.1 Neisseria sp. P0021.S005
GCGCGCTGCTCTTCGATACTCAAGGGACGGTTGTCATCTTGGTCTTGGTATTCTTCGTAGTTTTGGTTTTTAGACATGGATTGCTCTCTAGGTTGATAGGATGCCGACGGTTTACGGTGATGTGGCCGTACCTGAAGGCGGAGCAGAGCTTTTTGTTGTGAAATCAGATTTCACTTTAATACTCTGAGGCTGTCTGAAAATATTACAGATGGAGTGTTCTGCGTGTCATGTTTCGCAGCGTGTGTTTAGATTGTTCAGACGGCCTGAGGGGTTAGTTTTGCTTTGCCGTCAAAAGCGACAGCAATAGTCTTTTTTCATTTTCAGTCAAACCAGTTTGAATACTTTTTTGCTTTAAAGTTTCGATTTGACTGTATTTTAATTCATTTAACAACTTTTTCATGCCGATTTGGAAACTTTCGCAATCTTCTTCGTTATCCCCTTCCATTTCTTCAGAGTGAAGGGTCGATAAAAAGATTTGATTGACGGTTTCCTCATAGGGCGAACCGCGCATATATTCAAACACTTGTGCAGTTGCAGGAGTCGTGTCGTGATGCTTGATGGTTTCGGCCAAATTGGCAAGGCAGGCAAAATCGCCGCTTAACGCCAGATAATCGGGCAGGTCTATATATGAAGCCCAAGCCGGATTTATCAAGAGGCTTCGTATCTGTCTTTGAACCAGTGTCAGCATGGTTGGCTGTTTGACAGAAATAGGCGGCAGTTTGTAACTTTTTTGTTTGACGTGCCGCTTGGGCGCTTCTTGTCCGAGTAACTGGGCGAGGTTGTCAGGATCAATACCCACCAACTCACTAAGTTTTTGTTTCAGGAGATAGCCCAATGCCGGCGCGGTAATTTGCGCTAAAAGCGGAGAACTGGTTTTGACCAATTCTGCTTTGCCTTCTTGCGTATTGAGGTTGAGGCCGTCTGAAAGATGTTCCCAAAAGTATTCCGATAGGGGCTTGCTTTGGTTTAACAAGGCATCTTCAAATTGAGCCTTGCCATAGGCACGGATGTAGCTGTCTGGGTCGTGTTCTTCGGGTAGGAATAGAAAATGCAGCGATTTATCGTCTTTTAATTGCGGTAACGCATTTTCCAGCGCGCGCCAAGCCGCTTTACGTCCCGCGCTGTCGCCATCAAAACAAAAATAAATACTGTCGGCCTGACGCATCAGGATTTTGACGTGTTCCGCCGTGGTTGCCGTACCCAAAGCCGCTACGCCGTAGCCGACGCCGAACTGCGCCAATGCGACCACGTCCATGTAGCCTTCGACCACCAAAATCCGTCCTGCCTCTTTTACGGCAGCACGCCCTTCATATAGCCCGTAAAGGTTTTTCCCTTTATCGAACAAAGGGGTATCGGGAGAATTCAGGTATTTGGGTTTGGAGTCATCCAATACGCGGCCACCAAAGCCGATGACCTGTCCGCGAGGATTGCGGATGGGGAACATAACCCGATGGCGAAAGCGGTCATAATGTTTGCCTTCGTTATCAATGACCATACCCGTATCCACTAACGCAGTATTCGGATAGGGTTGGAATACTTGCGCCAAAGGTTGCCAACCGTCAGGCGCATAGCCCAAACCATAATGCGCGATGACTTCCGCACTCAAGCCGCGCTTATCCAAATAAGCCTTCGCCACCGGATTGAATTTCAACTGTTGCGCATAAAAATCCGCCGCCGCCGCCGTCGTTTCTTCCAAAGTTTGTTGCTTTTTTTTACGTTCGGCACGGATTTCGGGGTTGTCTTCCTGCCCGCGAACTTTAGGCACTGTCATACCGACGCGATCAGCCAAAAACTGCACCGCCTCCGGAAACGACAGCCCCTGATGTTCCATCACAAAACCAATCGCCGAACCATGAGCCCCGCAACTGAAGCAATGGTAAAACTGCTTGGTCGGGCTGACCGAAAACGATGGCGTCTTTTCCTTATGAAACGGACAGCAGGCCATATAGTTCGCCCCGCCTTTCTTCAGCGGAACCTGTTCGTCGATAATATCGACAATATCGACTTTGGACAAAAGCTCGTCAATGAAATCAGATGGAATCATGGTTCGGCAGAAGAGGATGGACGGAAAATATTTCAGACGGCCTTATAAACAGACAAAGGCCGTCTGAAAATGGAATTTTAGATGAGGGTCGAGATGAGTTTTGTATTATAGCAAATAGTTGTAATACATGTGTCTTATCCTTTTGAGGTAGGGTATTAATAATCGTATTTCATTCGTTATTAAGATAGATATGATGTCGTTAAAGCAAAGGCCGGCTATAAGATATTCAGACGACCTTTGCTGTTGTCTTATTTTGCGATTCAGTTGCGCTTTCATGGTATGAATATGATAATGAACGTATATCCTCGGTTTTAGAAAGGTCGTTTCTCATGAAAGATTTTGCACGTTTGCTCAATCATCCCGATATTTCCTTTTCTCCGATTCCAGATGCCATTAAAGTTGATAACCCTGCAACAGGTGAGGCTTTGGCGTTTGTCCGTAAGACTGATTCAGACGGCCTGAAGCTTTTGATTCAAAAGGCAGAGGCGGCACAAAAATTATGGGCGGCAAAAACTGCGTTGGAGCGGGCCGATGTGTTGTGGCGCTGGTATTTTTTGATTAAAGAAAACAAAGAAGAACTCGCGCGTATCATGACGATGGAGCAGGGCAAAAGCCTGACTGAGGCGCGTGGTGAAATTGATTATGCGGCTTCGTTTGTGCGCTGGTTTGCGGAAGAGGCGCGGCGGATTGACGGCGATGTGCTGACAAGTGTGAAAGC
>NZ_JBQCWY010000397.1:0-2749 GCF_051956955.1 Neisseria sp. P0021.S005
TCCTGCCTGCCGACCAAAAAGGCACGCATATGTCGCGCTTTGTCGCCCTGATGGAAAAACAAACCGATGCTTTGGATTTCGATACGCTGCACAAGCTGACCGCCGATATGGTTGCCCTGTTGGATTCGCATTCCGGCAAAATCAGCGTTTCCTTCCCGTTTTTCCGCAAGAAAAGTGCGCCCGTCTCCGGCATCCAATCGCTGCTCGACTATGATGTTACCCTGACCGGCGAAATCAAAAACGGTACATACAGCCACAGCCTGAAAGTAATGGTTCCGGTTACTTCATTGTGTCCGTGTTCCAAAGAAATTTCCCAATACGGCGCGCACAACCAACGTTCGCATGTGACGGTCAGTCTGATTGCGAATGCGGATGTAGGCATTGAAGAAATCATCGATTACGTCGAAGCGCAAGCAAGCTGCCAGCTCTACGGCTTGCTCAAACGCCCTGACGAGAAGTATGTAACGGAAAAAGCGTACGAAAATCCGAAGTTTGTCGAAGACATGGTTCGCGATGTGGCTACTGCGCTGATTGCCGACAAACGCATCGAGTCGTTTGTTGTCGAAAGCGAAAACTTCGAATCGATACACAACCATTCCGCTTACGCTTATATCGCTTATCCTTAAAGCCAAGCCGAATAGCAACAAAGGCCGTCTGAACATTTCAGACGGCCTTTGGCATAAATTGAACGATACCATGAGACTATCGGTCATATATGGGCAACCCTATTTCGATATAATTCAAAAGCATTAGATTTCTCTCGCAATATTTAACATAAATTAAGCCGATTGTTTTCCCCATCATTTATAATGACGGTTTCTCAACGGCATATCCGTGGATATTATGAAAAAATTCCTTTATTTCCTCATTGCATTTTTAGGCTTGAGCAGCTTCGCATTCGCAGTAGATGCCAATGATTTGCTGCCTCCAGAGCAAGCCTTTGTACCTCAAGTCAATGTAACCGATCAAGGCATCAGCGTGCAGTTCAAAATCGCTGACGGCTACTATATGTACCAGTCCAAAATCGTTGCAGCGACCAATCCTGACAAAATCCTAGGCGAACCCAAATTCAGTAAAGGTGAAGAAAAAGAAGACGAATTCTTCGGCAAACAAACGGTTTACCACCATACCGCACAGGTTGACCTACCTTACAAACAAGCCGCGCCGCAATACAAACTGACACTGACTTATCAAGGCTGTGCCGAAGTAGGTGTGTGTTATCCGCCTGTGGACACTGAGTTTGACGTAAAAGGCAACGGGGTTTACCAGCCGCAAAGCGATGAGCCGGTTTCTGCCAAAGACCGCTTTTTACAACCGTCCGCCTCTTCAGACGGCCCAATGCCTGCCCAGCCTAGTGCAAACAATCCCGACAGCAGCCGCTTCAAGCTCTCTTGGGATACTTTAAACGCCAACCTGTTGGCGTTTTTTGTCGCAGGTTTGGGCTTAAGCTTTACCGCCTGCATGTATCCGCTCCTGCCGATTGTTTCCAGTATTGTCGTGGGCGACAAAAAAGCCGGCAAAGGCCGCGCGTTTACCTTGTCTATGGTTTATGTACAAGGTTTGGCATTGACCTACACCTTGGTCGGCGTGATTGCCGGTTTGACCGGCGCGCTGTTGACCGTATGGCTGCAACAACCTTGGGTCGTACTGGCCGCCGCAGGACTGATGGTGATATTGGCATTGTCGATGTTCGGCTTCTTCAATATCCAGCTGCCCAACTCTGTCCAATCCTATTTCCAAAATCAAAGCAGCAAACTCTCCGGCGGTAAAATCGTTTCCGTCTTTATCATGGGTATTTTGTCTGCACTGATTGTCGGCCCGTGCGTTGCGCCTCCGCTGGCATTTGCTTTGGGCTATATCGGCCAAACCGGCGATGCCGTGTTGGGCGGCCTCGCGCTTTATGTCTTAGCACTCGGCACCGGCGTACCGCTCATCATCATCGGCACATTCGGCGGTCATATCCTGCCTAAAGCAGGCGACTGGATGAACGGCATCAAATACGCATTCGGCTTCATCTTGCTGGCCGTTGCCGTATACCTTGCCACACCGCATCTGCCTTATTTCGCAGTAGTCGGCCTCTACACCTTGCTGATGATTGTTCCCGCCCTGATGCTTTTGGCGAAATCCGGCAAACAGAAAGGCCGTCTGAAAACGGTTGCCGCCGTATTGGGCTTTTTACTGCTGATTGGCGGCTCATGGTTTGGCTGGCAAAGCTTCAATAAACAAACCACCGCCCTCCACCACTTCTTAACGCTGGTTCCGCCATCCGAAGCCGGCCAAGAAACCGACCACGGTAAGATGTTTACCGATGTCGGAGAACTCAAAGCCGCTATGGATGCCGCCTTGAAAGCCGATCCTAGCAAACCCGTGCTGATTGATTTCTACGCCGACTGGTGCGTATCCTGCAAAGAAATGGCCGCCTACACGCTCAACCAACCGCAGGTACACGAAGCAGTCGATATGCAACGCTTCTTCCAAATCGACGTAACCGCCAACACTCCCGACCATCAAGCCTTACTGAAAGAATACGGCCTCTTCGGCCCTCCGGGCGTGTTTGTTGTCCGCGCCGACGGCAGTCATAGCGAAGCTTTATTAGGCTTTGTCAAACCCGATGCCTTCATTGAATGGTATCGCAAAAACGAGAAATAGCCGTCTATAAAAAGGCCGTCTGAAAACAGATTTTCAGACGGCCTTTTCTTATGTTTAAAAATTAAAATTCATCTTGAGCCCAACGCGTAGAACGCAAAAT
>NZ_JBQCWY010000398.1:0-2748 GCF_051956955.1 Neisseria sp. P0021.S005
AATCCAATGGCGACTGAGCATTGTAGTAGTCTTTAAACAACACTCCGCCCAAGGTAAAGCCGATGGACAATGCCAAGAAATTCAAAGCAACCATTTGTGTTTTGAACATGCTCGGTGCGATTTTGGTAGAAAACGACAGCGAAATCGGCGACAGCATCAGCTCGCCTATCGTAATCGCCAGCAACACCAGCATAAACACGATAATCGGCATCGGGGTTCCGGATGAAATATACGGAATAAAACTCAAATAAGAGACGCCGGTTACCAACATGGCCAGTGCAAACTTCAACGGCGTTTTAGGTTGGCGTTTGCCCATTTTCGTCCACACCGCCGCCATCACGCCGGAAAAGAGGACCACCCACATGGCCTGTATCGAATCTTTCCATGAAACAGGCACGGTAAAGCCGAAGAAAGTACGGTCCACCGTTTCGTCAAAATAAACCGTTGCAACGGTGTACACCTGAAACCAAACCGCCCAGAACATACAAATGGTCAAAAACAGCGGAATATAGGCCACAATATAGCGTTTATTGGCCGCTTCAACCTGGCTGCTGCCCAGCAGGCGTGCAAAATAAGCGATAACGGTAATAATGACCACGCCTAAAAGCCAGCGTGAAAAGTTCTCAAGATTGAGCGCGCCGGAAGCAATCACGCTGCTCAACACCAAAACCAGCAACACACCGACAGCTATTGCAGTCTGTACCTTTTCAGGGCGCAACGGATTGGGAGCCGGCGTATGCGGCAGGTTTTTACGGCCGCGCGAATACCACAGCAGGCCAAATGCCATACCGACGGCCGCCGCGGCGAAACCGTAATGGAATCCCATTCTGTCTTGCAAAATACCGGTCAACAAAGGGCCTAAGAAACCGCCGATATTGATGGAAATATAGAAAATAGAGAAACCGGCATCGCGCAATTCGCGCAGGTCGTCCCGTTCATACAAAGAGCCGACCATCGAACCGGCAGACGATTTCACGCCGCCGCTGCCCAGCGCGATAAACACCAAGCCCAGCAGCAATCCCATCAAACCCGGCACAATCGCCAATAAAATATGGCCGGTCATCACGACGATGCCGGCGATAAACAGGGTACGCTCCGCGCCCCAAATGCGGTCGGCCAACCATGCGCCGAGAATCGTGGACAGGTAAACGCTGCCGCCGTACGCGCCGACAATGCCACCGGCCAAGGCTTTATCCATACCCAAACCGCCTTGATTCGCGGCGTAATATAGATAAATCAGCAGGATGCCCTGCATACCGTAGAAGGAAAAACGCTCCCACAGCTCAATATGGAATAGGGTGGATAATTGCAAAGGATGGCCGAAGAAAGTTTTCTCGGCAGAAGACAGCTTTTGACCGGACATTTAATAAGTTCTCCTAATATATCGGACAGGATCAGGCTTCAGACGGCCTATTGCACCTACCAATCATTTTTATAGAAACTATATATTACCGCCAATCTTTGCATTTGCAAAACATGTTTTAATATTTGCAAAATAATGTTTCTTTCAAACTGAAAAATGCCGTCTGAAATCTTTCAGACGGCATTTTATGTTTTACGGTTTATACGCCTTGTTTCAGGCTGGCTTCGATGAAGCCGTCCAAGTCGCCGTCCAATACGGCTTTGGTGTTGCCGACTTCGTAGCCTGTACGCAAGTCTTTGATGCGTGAGGAGTCCAAAACGTATGATCGGATTTGGCTGCCCCAACCCACATCGGATTTGCCTTCTTCCAACGCCTGTTTCTCTTCGTTGCGTTTGCGCATTTCCAATTCGTACAGTTTGGATTTCAACATTTCCATCGCAGCAGCTTTGTTGGCGTGTTGCGAGCGGTCGTTTTGACATTGCACTACAATCCCTGTCGGCTCGTGGGTAATACGCACGGCGGAGTCGGTTTTGTTAATGTGCTGACCGCCGGCACCCGATGCGCGGTAAGTGTCGATGCGCAAATCGGCAGGGTTGATTTCGATTTCGATGGAATCGTCGATTTCGGGGTAAACAAACACGGATGAAAAAGACGTATGGCGTTTGTTGTTGGAGTCAAACGGTGAGTAACGAACCAAGCGGTGAACGCCGGTTTCGGTACGCAGTAGGCCGTAGGCGTATTCGCCTTCCACGCGGATGGTGGCGCGGTTGATGCCTGCGATTTCGCCGTCGTCTTCTTCAAGGATTTCGATTTTGAAGCCTTTGCGCTCGGCGTAGCGGCTGTACATGCGGAACAGCATGCCCGCCCAGTCTTCGGCTTCAGTACCGCCTGCGCCTGCGGTGATGTCGATAAAGCAGTTGTTCGGGTCGGCAGGCTGGTTGAACATTCGTTTGAATTCGAGGTCGGCCATTTGTTTTTCCAAACCGGCCACATCTTCCTGTACGGCGGCGAAACCTTCTTCGTCATTTTCTTCGACGGCCATTTCAATCAGCATGCGGTTGTCTTCGATGCCTGTGGCGATGTTGTCGAGGGTTACCACGATGCCTTCGAGGATCTTGCGCTCTTTGCCGATTTCTTGGGCGCGTTTGGGGTCGTTCCAAAGTTCCGGATCTTCGGAGAGGCCGACGACTTCTTCAAGGCGGTCTTTTTTGCCTTGATAGTCCATATAGACGCGGATGTCTTCGCTGCGCTTCTCCAAGTCGTTTAGGGTGTTGTTAAGCTGGTTGATTACTTCGGCTTCCATGATTCTTGTGTTCTTTCAAAATTTTAGGGGCGTATTGTAAGGGATTTGCCTGTTTTTTTCCATGACCGGGCCGTCTGAAAAT
>NZ_JBQCWY010000399.1:0-2740 GCF_051956955.1 Neisseria sp. P0021.S005
AAAAAGATGAGTAATTTTTTCATCCGTTTTTTCTACAATATTAACTTTGATTGATTGCAAAAGGCCGTCTGAAATGACGAATTTATCCAAAGGTTTGCTGGCTGCGATAGCGTCCAATTTGTTGTTTTCCATGCTGTTTCTGTACGGTATGTGGATGAGGCCGATGACGGGGACGGAGGTGTTTGCCTGGCGCATGGTCGCCATGCTGTCGGCTTTGTGCGTGCTGATGACGATGGTCAGCGGTTGGCTGGCGGCAATGCGTTTTGCTTATGGAGTCGGCCGGGATTGGAAACGGTGGCTGCTGATTGTATTGCCGACGCCGATATTTGCCAGCCAGTTGTGGCTGTTTGTCTGGGGGCCGGTCAATGGGGAAGGAGTAAACATTGCCATGGGTTATTTCCTGTTTCCTTTGGTGATGATGCTGGGTGGACGGATTTGGTTTAAAGAGCGTTTGAACCGGTTGCAGAGGGTGGCGGTAATCTTGGCGTGTGCAGGCGTGGCATGTGAATTGGTGCGGTCGGGCGCGTTTTCGTGGACGACTGTATGGGTGTTCGGTACTTATCCGTTTTATTATCTGCTGCGCCGCAAGCTGGGCGTGCCTTCCTTAATCGGGCTGACCTTTGATTTATTGATGATTACGCCGTTTGCGTTGGCGTATATTTTGCTGGCAACGGATACGCCGGCGATGATTGCGGCCAAACCGGTTTTAATCTTTTTTATTGTGTTGCTGGGTTTTAATAGTGCAATATCCATGCAGTTGAATTTGAAGGCGAATCAGTTGCTGCCGGTGGCAGTGTTCGGCATGTTGAGCTATTTGGAGCCTGTATTGCTTTTTATTGTGTCGATTGTATGGCTGGGCGAGCCGGTGCAAAAAGGCGCATTGATCGGCTATGGCCTGATTTGGTCGGGATTGTGCGTGATGATTGTTAATGGCTTGTTAGGAATGAATAAAGAAAAGAAATTGGCTAAAGCTTGATGATAGATTGAGGCCGTCTGAAAAATGGGTTGACCAATATTTTCAGACGGCCTTTGATATTGAAAGGGATGTATCGGATACGTTCCTTTTGTTTTACCAGCATTGGGCGATACGGTCAGCTTCTTGCAGGCGTTCGACTGTACCGACGTCCAGCCAAAGGCCGTTATGGTGTTCGCCGCTGATTTGGCTTTGGCTCATAGCTTGACGCAACAGAGGGGCAAGCTTGGCAGCCTGGTGCGCCGGGGTATCTTTGAAAAGCGCGGGATGATAAACGCCCACGCCGCTGAAAGTCAGGGCCTGGCCGTCTGAGGATGATGCGGATACCAGGCCGTCTGAAAGCAGGCCGAAGTCGCCTTCGGGATGATGGGGTGGATTGTCCACCAGCCACAAATGGGCGAGAAGGTTGTGTTCCTGCATGCGCTGGGCAGCCAGTCGTGCAGCTTGGAAATCAATGTCGGTCAACACGTCGCCATTGACGACCAAAAACGGCTCGTTGCCCAAAAGCGGCAGGGCGGTGGCAATGCCTCCGGCAGTTTCCAGGCCTCCGGCGCGCTCGGGAGAATAGGCAATGTGTACGCCGTAGGCTGAACCGTCTTTCAAGGTGTCTTCGATTTGCTGGCCAAGCCAGGCATGGTTGATGACGATTTCAGTAAAGCCGGCCTTCCGCAGGCGGCGTAAGTGCCAGCCGATAAGCGGCGTGCCTGCTACTTCGAGTAAGGGTTTGGGCGTGTGGTCGGTCAGGGGGCGCATGCGTTCGCCGCGACCGGCGGCCAGTATCATTGCTTTCATGGGTGTGCCTATAATGTGTGAAACAGAAAAGGTCTCAGGCCGTCTGAAAAAATGAAACCGATGTTTCAGACGGCATGAGACCTTTATTTATGCCAAAGATTTGAATTGCCTACGGAAATACAGCAATGCCGGCGCTTGCGTATCGGTATTGCGGATTTCATTGATCTGAACGAAAAAGACGTAATGCGTGCCGATTTCGCGTTGATCGACAATGCTGCCGTGCAGGTGCGCCAGCGCGCCTTCGACTTCTAGCTGTCCGGTTTGTCCTCTATGCCAAATATGGTATTCAAAGCGTTCTTCGGGCGAGAGGTCGGTCAATCCGGCAAAGTGTTCAGCAACATCCTGTTGGCCGTCGTTGAGTGTGTTGATACACAAATCACGGTTGCCTTGCAGGATGGGAATGATGGCGGATTGGCGGTTGATGCACAGCATGACCGTCGGCGGCTCGTCGGTAACGGCAGTTACGGCAGTCATAGTAATGCCATAGCGCCCTGCTTCACCGTCTGTCGTGATAACGTGTACACCGGCGGCACAGGAGGCCATGGCATCTCGGAAAGATCTCTTGAGTGTGTGTGTTGAATCTGTCATCCGGCTCGCTTTATTTTAATGCCTGTTCGATTTTTGCCAGCTCTGCCAAGAGTTCTTTGAGTTGTGCCATTTTTTCTTTGGTGAGGACTTTTTCAATTGCGTCATAGCGCTCGTCAACCAATGCGCCGGTGGATTCATAGAGTTTCTCGCCTTCGGGCGTCAGTTTCAGATAAACGCGGCGTTGGTCGTTGGAAGGCTTCAAGCGCACGGCCAAACCTGCTTTTTCCAAGCGGGTCAGAATGCCGGTCAGGCTGGGACGGAGGATGCAGGCCTGATTGGCCAAATCTTGAAAGTCGAGTGTGCCGTTTTCCGCTAAGAGCCGGATGATACGCCATTGCTGGTCAGTAATATTGGCTTGGTTCAGAATAGGGCGGAATTGGGTCATCA
>NZ_JBQCWY010000400.1:0-2739 GCF_051956955.1 Neisseria sp. P0021.S005
AAAAAGATGAGTAATTTTTTCATCCGTTTTTTCTACAATATTAACTTTGATTGATTGCAAAAGGCCGTCTGAAATGACGAATTTATCCAAAGGTTTGCTGGCTGCGATAGCGTCCAATTTGTTGTTTGCCATGCTGTTTCTGTACGGCGTATGGATGCAGCCGATGAGCGGCACGGAAATTTTTGCGTGGCGTATGGTGGCGATGCTGTCGGCTTTATGCGTGCTGATGACGATGGTCAACGGTTGGCAGGCGGCGGCGCGGTTTGCGAACAATATCGGCCGTGATTGGAAGCGGTGGCTGTTGATTGTATTGCCGACGCCGATATTTGCCAGCCAGTTGTGGCTGTTTGTCTGGGGGCCGGTCAACGGCGAAGGGGTAAACATCGCCATGGGTTATTTCCTGTTTCCTTTGGCGATGATGCTGGGTGGGCGGATTTGGTTTAAAGAGCGTTTAAACCGGTTGCAGACGGTTGCCGTTGCGTTGGCATGTGCAGGCGTGGCTTGCGAGTTGCTACGGTCGGGTGCGTTTTCGTGGACGACTGTATGGGTGTTCGGCACCTATCCGTTTTATTATCTGCCACGCCGAAAACTGGGTGTGCCTTCTTTAATCGGTCTGACTTTTGATTTGATGATGATTACGCCATTTGCGTTGGCGTATATTATATTTGCAACGGATACGCCGGCGATGATTGCGGCCAAACCGGTTTTAATTTTCTTTATTGTGTTGCTAGGCTTCAATAGCGCAATATCTATGCATTTGAATTTGAAGGCGAGTCAGTTGTTGCAGGTTGCGGTGTTCGGCATGTTGAGCTATTTGGAGCCTGTATTGCTTTTTATTGTGTCGATTGTATGGCTGGGTGAGCCGGTGCAAAAAGGCGCATTGATCGGCTATGGCCTGATTTGGTCGGGATTGTGCGTGATGATTGTCAATGGCTTGTTGGGAATGAAGAAAGAAAAGAAATTGGCTAAAGCTTGATGATAGATTAAGGCCGTCTGAAAACTGAGTTGGTCAATATTTTCAGACGGCCTTTGATATTGAAAGGGACGTATCGGATACGCCCCTTTTGTTTTACCAGCTTTGGGCGACACGGTCGGCTTCTTGCAGGCGTTCGACTGTGCCGACGTCCAACCAAAGGCCGTTGTGGTGTTCGCCGCTGATTTGGCTTTGGCTCATGGCTTGACGCAACAGAGGGGCAAGTTTGGCAGCCTGATGCGCCGGGGTATCTTTGAAAAGTGCGGGATGATAAACGCCCACGCCGCTGAAAGTCAGGGCTTGGCCGTCTGCAGATGAGGCGGATACCAGGCCGTCTGAAAGCAGGCCGAAGTCGCCTTCGGGATGGTGGGGTGGATTGTCCACCAGCCATAAATGGGAGAGAAGGTTGTGTTCCTGCATACGCTGGGCAGCCAGTCGTGCAGCTTGGAAATCAATGTCAGTCAACACATCGCCATTGACGACCAAAAACGGCTCGTCGCCCAAAAGAGGCAGGGCGGTGGCAATGCCACCGGCGGTTTCCAGGCCTCCGGCGAGTTCTGGAGAATAGGCAATGCGTACGCCGTAGTCCGAACCGTCTTTCAAGGTATCTTCGATTTGTTGGCCAAGCCAGGCATGGTTGATGACGATTTCAGTGAAACCGGCTTGTTGCAGGCGGCGCAAGTGCCAGCCGATAAGCGGCGTGCCTGCTACTTCGAGTAAGGGTTTGGGCGTGTGGTCGGTCAGCGGGCGCATGCGTTCGCCGCGACCGGCGGCCAATATCATTGCTTTCATGGGTGTGCCTATAATGTGTGAAACAGAAAAAGTCTCAGGCCGTCTGAAACATCGGTTTCATTTTTCAGACGGCCTGAGACCTTTATTTATGCCAAAGATTTGAATTGCCTACGAAAATACAGCAATGCCGGTGCCTGCGTGTCGGTATTGCGGATTTCGTTGAGCTGAACGAAAAAGACGTAATGCGTGCCGATTTCGCGTTGATCGACAATGCTGCCGTGCAGGTGCGCCAGCGCACCTTCGACTTCAAGCTGTCCGGTTTGTCCCCTGTGCCAAATATGGTATTCGAAGCGTTCTTCGGGCGAGAGGTCGGTCAGTCCGGCAAAGTGTTCAGCAACATCCTGTTGGCTGTCGTTGAGCGTGTTGATGCACAAGTCACGGTTGCCTTGCAGGATGGGAATGATGGCGGATTGGCGGTTGATGCACAGCATGACCGTCGGCGGCTCGTCGGTAACGGCAGTTACGGCAGTCATAGTAATGCCATAGCGTCCCGTTTCGCCGTCTGTCGTGATAATGTGTACGCCGGCGGCACAGGAGGCCATGGCATCTCGAAATGGTCTCTTGAGTGTGTGTGTTGAGTCTGTCATCCGGCTTTCTTTATTTTAATGCCTGTTCGATTTTTGCCAGCTCTGCCAAGAGTTCTTTGAGTTGTGCCATTTTTTCTTTGGACAGAACTTTTTCAATCGCATCGTAGCGTTCGTCAACCAATGCACCGATGGATTCATAGAGTTTCTCACCTTCGGGCGTTAGTTTCAGATAAACACGGCGTTGGTCGTTGGAAGGCTTCAGGCGAACGGCCAAACCTGCTTTTTCCAGGCGAGTCAGAATGCCGGTCAGGCTGGGGCGAAGGATGCAGGCCTGATTGGCCAAATCTTGAAAGTCGAGTGTGCCGTTTTCCGCTAAGAGCCGGATGATACGCCATTGCTGGTCAGTAATATTGGCTTGGTTCAGAATAGGGCGGAATTGGGTCATCA
>NZ_JBQCWY010000401.1:0-2737 GCF_051956955.1 Neisseria sp. P0021.S005
GCTTAAAAACGATACATGTCAGTTGAGGGAGTTTGATGAGGTATATTTGATTATTGAATTTACTTATGTAAATTGTGTAGATGCTGTGTCTCTGTTTATAGATAGATAAGCTATTTACAAAAATATGAAAAAATTCAGACGGCCTTAAAGTGTTCCCAGACAGGACGGCATTGTTCGGGTAGGTCGGGACAGGCGCCGAGTATGCCGCCGCTGAAGTCGTTGGGGCGGTGGAAGTCGCTGCCTGCGCTGGCGAGAAAGTCGAAACGGTCGGCAAGCAGGGCATAGTTGAGGCGGTCGTTTTTGCAGCAGTTGCCGCTGTGCACTTCAATTCCTGCGCCGCCGAGATTTTTAAATTCTTGAAAGAGGTTTCGTTTGGCGGTGGCGGATAATTCATAGCGCATCGGGTGGGCGATAATGGCCATGCCGCCCGCGCCTGTAATCGCGACTACGCAGTCTTCCAGTGTGGCCCATTCATGTCTGACGGAACAGGATTTGCCGTCGCCCAGATATTTGGTAAATGCCTGCTGTTTGTTTTTAACATGGCCTTCGCGAATGAGGAATTCGGCAATGTGGGTACGGCTGGCCATTTCTTTGTTGGCGGCCAATGCCAGCGCGCCTTCATACGAGCCTGTTATGCCTTTTTTCTCCAGTTTGGCCGCGATGGCTTCCAATCGTTTTAGACGGCCTTTGCGGACTTCGGCAAGCAGGTTTTGCAGGGCTTCGTTGTGTTCGTCAAAGTCCAAACCGACAATGTGGATGGTGCGGCCGCGCCAAGTGACGGATATTTCCACGCCGTTGACGAAGGGGAGGCCGAGGGTATCGGCTTCGGCACGTGCTTCGGCAAGTCCGCCGGTATGGTCGTGGTCGGTCAGGGCGAGCAGGGTGCAACCGTTTTGAAGGGCGAGTCGGACGACTTCGGTTGGGGAAAGCATGCCGTCTGAAACGGTTGAATGGCAGTGTAAATCAATCATGGTTTTGCTTTGAATTTTCTCAAAAAAGGCCGTCTGAACGTTTCAGACGGCCTTGATTTGTTAGAACAGAGAGTCCAGTTGTTGTCTGTTATTGTTGCCGGTATTGCTTGGCAGAACTGGGGTTTCGTCTAATTCTTCACGGGCTGGCGCATTGCCGCTCTCGGTACGGCGGCGGTTTTCATTCGGAACGGCACGATGGGCAGGACGCGGAGCAACGCCGCTGTTGTCCAAGGCCAGGTCGGAGCTGGTGGTCATGCGTTCGCGCATATACACTTCGCCGCCGTTTGTAACCACGCCTTCAGGTGCTTTCATCGGTTTGACGCTGGTGCCTTTCAGGGCGAAGCGCATGTATTCTACCCAAACCGGTACGGCGATTGTACCACCGTAACCTGCACGACCCATGCTGCGCGGTTTGTCAAAGCCGATATAGACGGCAGTCACAACGCTAGGGTTGAAGCCGACAAACCATGCGTCTTTGTTGTCGTTGGTGGTACCGGTTTTACCGGCGATGTCGGCGCGGCCGAGTGCGGCTGCACCGCGTGCGGTACCGACACGGACAACGTCTTGCATGATTTTGTACATGATGTAGGCGTTGCGCGGGTCAATGGCCTGAGGTGCGTTCTCACCGGCTACCAAAGGTTGCATTTGCGCTCTCAGACGGCCTTGGCTGTCGTAGATTTTGTCGATGACGTGGGCAGATACTTTGTAACCGCCGTTGGCAAAGACGCTGTAACCTTCTGCAATACGCAACGGTGTGGTTTCGCCTGTACCCAAAGCCATAGACAGGCTAGCAGGGATTTCAGACGGCTTGAAGCCGAAGCGTTGGATGTATTGTTGCGCGTAGCCGATGCCGATAGACATCAGGATGCGGATGGACACCATGTTTTTCGAAGCGGTCAAAGCCTGGCGCAGCGTGATGTAACCGGAATAGCGGCCGTCTGAATTTTTCGGGTTCCACACTTTGCCGTTTGCACCTTTGCCCGGCAGGGAAATCGGCGCATCGTTAATCATGGTGGAGGCAGTCATGCCTTTTGCCAAAGCGGCGGAATAAACAAACGGTTTAAACGTAGAGCCGGGTTGGCGCATGGCTTGAGTTGCGCGGTTGAAGGTTTTGCTGTGGTAGTCGTAGCCGCCGACCAATGCGCGGACTGCACCGGTTTTCGCATCTAAAGACACCAATGCGCCTTGCAGCAAAGGCTCTTGAACGACGGTAAAGGTATCGCCGCTGCCTTTAACGCGGATGACGGAGCCGCGGCGGATGCGGTCTTCGCCCATTTTTTCGTTGTTGACGGCACGGGCGGCAAAGCCTAAAGCGTGGCTGTTCAGCGTCACTTTACGTCCGCTTGGCAACTGAATCTGTACACCTTTACGGGAGGCTTCCAATACAACTGCAGGAATCATCTTATCGACGGTGTAAAGTGTAGAAAGATATTGGCTGACGGTTTCTTCTACGTTGTCGCTTTTGCTCAGGTCGATGTAGTTTTCTGCACCACGGTAGCTGCTGCCACGGTCGAAGTTGCGCAGAACTTTACGCAGGGCTTCGGTAGCGACGCGTTGGTGTGCGGTATCGACTGTGGTATATACCTTGAAACCTTGAGTGTAGGCATCTTCACCGTATTTTTCAAACAGCTCCTGACGTACCATTTCGGCAACGTACAGGGCGCTTTGATCGATGTTTTGTACAAAACGCTCGTAATGCAACTCTTCTTTCAAAGCCTGATCGCGTTGCTGCAGGGTAATCATGCCTTCTTCCAGCATATTGTTCA
>NZ_JBQCWY010000402.1:0-2734 GCF_051956955.1 Neisseria sp. P0021.S005
ACTTTGCACAATGCCGAAGCCGGCATTTTCTACATCATCAACCGCGCCATGACCGAATACATGGCAGGCCGTCTGAAACTTTCCGAAGAAGCCGCCTCCCACCTGCGCCAAGATTATTGGCACCGATACGGCGCGACGCTTGCCGGTTTGCAAATCCACCATCCCGAAGTCGATATCGATGAATTTTTGCGTGAAAGTCACCCGCTTAAGCAAATTTTGGCAAAGGTGGAGGGTATGGATGGAACTGATGACGTTTTAGGCCGTCTGAAAGGGCGAAAAGCCGTATTTTCCAACGGGCCTTCGTTTTATGTCCGCGCATTGGTTGAAGCATTGGGCTTGGAAGCGCATTTTGACGGCTTGTTCGGCACGGACGACTTCGGCCTGCTCTACAAACCCAATCCGCAAGCCTATCTCAACGTCTGCCGCCTGTTGGGCGTCAAACCCGAACAGTGCATTATGGTGGACGACAGCGCCGACAATCTGCACCAAGCCAAAGCCTTGGGCATGAAGACCGTTTGGTACGGCGAAAAAGCCCATCCGTTGCCATTTGCCGACGGCATAGCGAAAGATATGCAGGGTTTGCTTGAATTTTGCACAAAACTGCCGTGAAATTTTTAAAAATCAAGTACAATACACGGTATTGACGACATTTAAAAACAAGGACAACATCATGCGTAAACTCGCTTTAATCCTGACTGCCGCCGCCGTTTTGGCCGGTTGTTCTTGGGAAACCTACACCAACGAATCCGGCCGTACCGCCGTACGCCAAAAATATGCTACCGGCACGCCTATCGTTTATCAGGATGGTACTTATTCTAAAAACATGAATTACAACCAGTTCCGCCCAGAGCGCCGCGCCGTCCAATCCAATCAAGCGGAACACGCTGAACGCGGCCAAAACTGGCAAAAACCGCAATTTGCCAACCAACAGCCAGCAACCGAATAACAATATCCCCAAGGCCGTCTGAAACGGAGTGAAAAACAATCAACACTTGTTGCCCCACTTTTCAGACGGCCTCAAACAACGACAACGGAAACCGTATCATGGCTCAGACAGCTTTAAATATCGTCATCCTCGCCGCCGGCAAAGGCACGCGCATGTACTCCAAAATGCCCAAAGTGCTGCACCGCATCGGCGGCCTTCCCATGGTTGAGCGCGTTATCGACACTGCCGCCTCCCTGAATCCCCAAAACATCTGCGTCGTCATCGGCCACGGCAAAGAGCAAGTCTTGGACACCGTCAAACGCGATGTCGTTTGGGTTGAACAAACCGAACAGCTCGGTACCGGCCACGCCGTCAAAACCGCCCTGCCGCACCTTGCCGCCGAAGGCCGCACGCTGGTGTTGTACGGCGACGTCCCCCTGATTGACGCCGCCACCCTCGAAACCCTGCTCGAAGCCGCAGGCAACGAAGTCGGTCTGTTGACCGACGTGCCCAACGATCCGACAGGTTTGGGCCGCATCATCCGCGACAGCAACGGCAACGTAACCGCCATTGTCGAAGAAAAAGACGCCGATGCCGCCCAAAAAGCCGTGAAAGAAATCAATACCGGCATTTTGGTTCTGCCCAATGCCAAACTCGAAGCTTGGTTGAACAGCCTTTCCAGCAACAATGCCCAAGGCGAATACTATCTGACCGACCTCATCGCCAAAGCCGTTGCCGACGGCATCAAAGTTCATCCCGTCCAAGTGCGCGCCTCCCATCTGGCCGCCGGCGTGAACAACAAACTCCAACTGGCCGAACTCGAGCGTATTTTCCAAACCGAACAGGCGCAAGAATTGCTCAAAGCAGGCGTCACCCTGCGCGATCCAGCACGTTTTGATTTACGGGGCCGTCTGAAACACGGACAAGATGTCGTGATTGACGTCAACGTCGTCATCGAAGGCGAAGTCGAACTCGGCGACAACGTCGAAATCGGTGCCAACTGCGTGATCAAAAACGCCAAAATCGGTGCCAACACCAAAATCGCGCCATTCTCCCATTTTGAAGGTTGCGAAGTGGGCGAAAACAACCAAATCGGCCCATACGCCCGTTTGCGTCCGCAAGCCAAACTGGCCGACGACGTACACATCGGCAACTTCGTCGAAGTCAAAAATGCCTCCATCGGCAATGGTACCAAAGCCAACCACCTCACCTACATCGGTGATGCCGAGATCGGCAGCAAAACCAACTTCGGCGCCGGCACGATTATTGCTAACTACGACGGCGTGAACAAACACAAAACCGTCATTGGCGACGAAGTGCGCATCGGTTCAAACTGCGTACTGGTTGCCCCCGTTACCCTCGGCAACAAAGTGACGACAGGCGCGGGCAGCGCGATTACCCGCAACTGCGAAGACGGCAAACTCGTTCTCGCCCGTTCGCGCCAAACCGTCATCGAAGGCTGGGTGCGTCCGGAAAAAGGCGATAAGAAGTAAGGCCGGTCTTTTATTTGTTTTCAGACGGCCTTGAGAAACATAAAAGGCCGTCTGAAACCTAGATTTGCCATTTCAATGAATATAAAACGGCGTTTTCCGACTGCCGCTTTCGGGAGCCGGAGCAGCAGTCATTTTCTCAAACTTTTGATACTAAGGAACTTAATATGTGCGGTATCGTAGGTGCTATTCGCGCCAATCACAATGTAGTCGATTTTCTGACCGACGGTCTCAAACGCCTTGAATACCGAGGCTACGATTCGTCGGGTATCGCCGTCAACATGGACGGCAAAATCAAACGCGTCCGCCGTGTCGGCCG
>NZ_JBQCWY010000403.1:0-2732 GCF_051956955.1 Neisseria sp. P0021.S005
AAACCATGACCGTCAAAACCCCCGTATACCTCGACTACGCCGCCACCACTCCCGTTGACCGCCGCGTTGCCGAAAAAATGATTCCCTACCTGTCCGATATTTTCGGCAACCCAGCCTCCAACAGCCATAGCTTCGGTTGGGAAGCAGAAGAAGCTGTAGAAAAAGCACGTGCAGACATCGCAGCCCTGATTAACGCCGACTCTAAAGAAATCGTTTTTACCAGCGGCGCAACCGAGTCCAACAACCTCGCCATCAAAGGCGCGGCGCACTTCTACAAATCTAAAGGCAACCACCTCATCACCGTAAAAACCGAGCACAAAGCCGTGCTCGACACCATGCGCGAACTCGAACGCCAAGGTTACGAAGTAACTTATCTGGACGTACAAGAAAACGGCTTGGTTGATTTAGACGTACTGAAAGCCGCCATCCGCGAAGACACCATCCTCGTTTCCGTCATGTGGGTAAACAACGAAATCGGCGTGGTTCAAGATATTCCTGCCATTGGCGAAATCTGCCGCGAACGCAAAATAATTTTCCACGTTGACGCAGCACAAGCATGCGGCAAAGTACCTGTCGACGTTGAAGCAGCCAAAGTTGATTTGTTGTCTATGTCCGGCCACAAAGTATACGGCCCTAAAGGCATCGGCGCCCTGTATGTACGCCGTAAACCACGCGTCCGCCTCGAAGCCCAAATGCACGGCGGCGGTCACGAACGCGGTTTCCGTTCCGGCACATTGCCGACCCATCAAATCGTCGGCATGGGCGAAGCCTTCCGCATTGCCAAAGAAGAATTAGCACAAGACACTGCGCACTACCTGAAACTGCGCGATATCTTCCTCAAAGGTATCGAAGGCATCGAAGAAGTCTACATCAACGGCGACCTCGAACACCGCGCTCCAAACAACCTGAACGTCAGCTTCAACTTCGTCGAAGGCGAAAGCCTGATTATGGCGGTCAAAGAACTCGCCGTATCCAGCGGCTCCGCCTGTACTTCCGCAAGCCTTGAGCCAAGCTACGTTTTACGCGCACTCGGCCGCAACGACGAATTGGCACACTCATCCCTGCGCATCACCTTCGGCCGCATGACCACCGAAGAAGAAGTCCAATTCGCAGCAGAACTGATTAAATCCAAAATCGGCAAACTGCGTGAACTGTCACCGCTATGGGAAATGTTCAAAGACGGGATTGATTTAAACTCAATTGAATGGGCGGCGCATTAAGATTGATGTCAAACAAAGGCTGTCTGAGAAAGTGAGTCTGATTTTTGAATACAGTAAAACACTTTTTATAGACAGTCTTGTAAGCTATTTTCATAGAAAGAATACCATGAAAGTTAAAATTATTAATTTGCCAAATGGTTATAAACGTATTATTTATGGAAAATATTTCGAACAATTTGACTTAGATTATGAACAAGATTTAGACGTATTAAAAAAAGATATTGAATTTGCTTTATCTGTTATTGAATACAATCGATCTATATTCAATAAATTCTCTTCCTTATTTAAGAGTAAAAATATTTTTGTTTATCAAGGAGGACATCATCTTGATATTATTGATCGTGATAAAGGAAGTTTGGAATGGTTAACTATTGAAGATCATTGGACAAAAGATGTTGATGATATCACTGGTTCATGGAAAATGGAGAATTTAGAAATTAGTCGACAAACTCAATATGCAATGCAACTTCTAAAGATTGGTAAAACAAATATTGAGAAAGAAATAAGAAAAATTAAACAAAGGTTCTAAAAAAATGAGTAAATACGGTGGTGAAGACATAATCTATATGAATGATGGTGTATTTAGAAATAAATTAGCCATTCAAGATCCACTTAAATTAGAAAAGGTCGAAAGAGACATTTCTGCTATTTCCGCCCAAAATCTGCTTTTGCAACCCATTACAGGCAATTTCGATTTGGCGCATTTACAGACCATTCATCGCGAACTGTTTGGTAATGTTTATGATTGGGCAGGAGAAATCCGGCGAATTGATATTTCCAAAGGTAATACCCGATTTGCCAATTTTGCTTTTATCGAAAACGAAAGCCGTACACTTTTGGAGAAGCTGCAAAGCGAAAACTATTTGCGGGGGTTGGATAAAGATAAATTCGCCGAGCGTGTGGCCTATTATTTGGGCGAGTTGAACGTCCTACATCCTTTTCGTGAAGGAAACGGCAGAACATTGCGCCTGTTTATGACGCAATTGGCAATAAAAAACGGTTTGCAGATACATTGGCAAAATATCTCTGCAGAACAAATGATTCAAGCCTGTATTCAGGCATACCATGTCGATAGCAGCTTATTGGCACGCCTAATTTTAGAAAATTTAGAACAATCGTCTTTTTCAGACGACTAAAACATCAACAAACCACGATATTTTAAGCAAGCGTAGGTTGGGGTTGGAAACCCAACGAGTCTATTAAAGCGCCTGAAATGTTGAGTTTAATAACCCAATCTACCTATAAATAAAAAAGGTCGTCTGAAAATCCCCAAAGACCTTTTCAGACGACCTAAAAGCCACCACATTAAAATCAAGGATACAACCCATGAACGAACAAGAAATCGACCTCGACAATCTCGACAATCTGCTCGAAGATTTTGACGACGTTACCGTAGAAGGCGGCGTTGATTCAGAGAATGATGACGGCTGCGAAGGCGGCGCGTGCAAAATCTAAACTTCAGGCCGTCTGAATATTCGTAAACAAACCATTTACACCACTAAAAACACAAAG
>NZ_JBQCWY010000404.1:0-2718 GCF_051956955.1 Neisseria sp. P0021.S005
TTCTAAAATAATAGCCCCGGCAGAATGCATTTCCTGCCATGCAGATTCAACCGTTTCCGGAGCAATACCGCGGCAAGCCGCCTGATTGACAATGACTTTCCAAGCTCCGCCTTTAAGCAACTGTAAAACCGTTGTTTTCACACAATAATCCGTTGCCAAACCGCCGACAATAACTGTATCTGCATTTTGACAGCGCAACCATTCGATCAAACCTGTACTGAGCTTTTCTTCAATATCGTGAAAACATGCGCCGTAAGGATGTAACTCAGGATCAATGCCTTTCCAAACACAATAATCGTATTCCTTGGCTGAAGGCAGGCCATCCAACAATTCATAGCCATATGTTCCAACCATCGCATGTGACACCCAAGTCAAATCCGCATCGGGTAAACCCGTCGGTTTTAACATATCAACAGGATTATCCACAAGCCATTTTGCCGCAACATGATGCGCATCTTTCGTCATCACGCGTAAATCCGCCAATGCAGCTTGGGCATTGAGTTCATCCGCAATCAGATGACCTTCGGCAACAGGCAATTCTTTCGGACACAAAGGCGTAAACGTTTTTTGTGCATCGACATCGATAGAAACAATCATGGATTAATTTAACCTATTGATTTCATTTTACATTATTCAAATTGAGCATTTATTACCCATGTACGTACATTTGAAATAAATGCTTTGTATTATAACAAATTACTACCGCAAAATGTGGGAAAACATCTATGATATGATGACAGTTTGCACAGAATATTTATCCACAGATTATGTCCTATTCGATTACGCCTATTGCAACCGTTCATTCTCCCTACAAACAAAAATTCGGCATTGCCCGCCAACCCGGTTTGGTTCCTGCGGCAGAAATTTGCATTGAACTCACTCCTGAATTTACCGCAGACAGCGTTCGGGGCTTGGAAGATTTCGACTATGTGTGGATAAGTTTTATTTTCCACGGCGTATTGGATGAAGGTTGGGCGCAAATGGTGCGTCCGCCACGACTCGGAGGCAAACAAAAAATAGGCGTATTTGCCACACGCAGCCCGCACCGCCCCAATCATCTCGGTTTATCCCTGCTGAAACTCGAACGCATCGAAACAGGCAAACCTGTCCGCATCTATTGCAGCGGTGCAGACCTATTGGACGGTACTCCGGTAGTGGATATCAAACCCTACATCCCGTTTGTCGAATCCAAACCTGACGCATCATCAGGCTTTGTCAGCGGCAAACCTGAAGAATTGAACGTAGTCTGGGCAGAAAGTACGCTTACGGAACATTTATCCACAGAAGAAAAACATCTCATTGAGCAAAGCATTGCTCAAGATCCCCGCCCTGCCTATCAAGATATTCCCGAACGGGTTTATGTAATGAATATTGCGGATTATGAAGTACAGTTTAGGATAGAAAACAAATGTGCCACAGTGATTAAACTATCCACAATCTGATTGCAAATTGAATCTATCTACAAACAAAAGGCCGTCTGAAATGTTCAGACGGCCTTTTAATTATCCACAGACTGATTGATTCAGCCTGTTATCTTTTAGATTTTGCTGGCAAAGAATTCCAAGGTACGAACCAATTGGCAAGTGTAAGACATTTCATTGTCGTACCAAGCAACGGTTTTTACCAATTGTTTATCGCCAACTGTCATCACGCGGGTTTGAGTCGCATCGAAGAGTGAGCCGTACTCGATACCAATAACGTCGGAAGAAACAATTTGATCTTCAGTGTAGCCTAAAGCATCGTTGGCGGCAGCTTTCATGGCTGCATTGATTTCTTCTTTGGTAACAGGGCGTTCGAGAACAGAAACCAGTTCGGTCAAAGAGCCTGTGGCTACGGGAACGCGTTGGGCAGAGCCATCAAGTTTGCCGTTCAACTCAGGGATAACCAAGCCGATGGCTTTAGCGGCACCGGTGCTGTTCGGTACGATATTCAAAGCAGCGGCACGGGCGCGACGGAAGTCGCCTTTGCGGTGCGGCGCGTCAAGGGTATTTTGGTCGCCGGTATAAGCGTGGATGGTGGTCATTAGGCCTTCAACAATACCGAACTCTTTTTGCAATACCGCAGCCATAGGAGCCAGGCAGTTAGTCGTACAAGAAGCGGCAGAGATGACGGTTTCGCTGCCGTCCAAAATATCTTGGTTTACGCCGTATACAACGGTTTTCACATCATTGCCGCCAGGTGCAGAAATCACAACTTTGCGCGCACCGGCACGGATATGGGCTTCTGCTTTGGTTTTGCTGGTAAAGAAACCGGTACATTCGAGGACAACGTCCACACCCAACTCGCCCCAAGGCAATTCTTCAGGATTAGGATTGGCAAATACTTTGATTTCTTTGCCGTTAACAACAATCGCATCATCTTTCAATTCGGCAGAGCCTTCAAAGCGGCCTTGAGTACTGTCGTATTTGAAGAGGTGCAACAGCATGTCGGCAGGAGTCAAGTCGTTAACAGCAACGACTTCGATACCTTGGGCTTTTTCAATTTGACGCAATGCCAGACGACCGATACGGCCAAAACCATTAATCGCTACTTTAATACTCATTTTGCTACTCCTATTAGATGGAATGGGAAAAATTTTTCAGTAAGGCCATTGTATCCTGAAATAAAATTACTTTCTAGGATTACAGATAATTACTTTTAAGTTATTTGATTTAAATAAAGAAAATATGAAATTCTTGTTTGTAGGAAAATATCGGATAAATCGAATCAGTCCTGACT
>NZ_JBQCWY010000405.1:0-2717 GCF_051956955.1 Neisseria sp. P0021.S005
CTTTTCAGACGGCCTGTGGCACGATATGATTCAATGATTAATAAATTTTTTGAGGCCGTCTGAAAAAGGATAAGGAGAAACCGGCTTAATGAATATTATTCGTGCCTTATTGGTGGTATTGGGTTGCCTGGCTTTGGGCGAGACGGCCGTTTGGATTTTGGGGTTGAAGCTGCCGGGCAGTATTGTCGGCATGGCTTTGCTGTTTGCCGCGCTTCAGGCCGGCTGGGTCAAATTGTCTTGGGTGGGAGAGCTGGCAGATATTTTGATGGCGAACCTGACTTTGTTTTTGGTGCCGCCTTGCGTGGCCGTCATCAGCTATTTGGACGTGATTGCAAACGACTGGTTTTCGATTTTGACGGCCACAATCGGCAGTACGATCTGCGTATTGTTGGTGACCGGCAAAGTGCATGAGTGGGTCAGGAGGTGGATGTGATGAACATAGACGGGCTGTTGCGTATGCCCTCGGTCATGTTGTTCCTGACTTTGGCCGTATATGCTTTGGCAGTGCAGATTCGGGCGCGCACGGGGAATGTGCTGTGTAATCCGGTATTGATCAGTACGCTGGTGTTGATGGGGTATTTGAAGGTATTTGCCATCGATTACGAGCTGTACCATTCTGCTTCTCACTTTATTGATTTTTGGTTGAAACCGGCAGTCGTGTTGCTGGCCGTGCCGCTTTATCGAAATTGGGACCGTATCCGCAGCCAGTGGTTGCCGGTGGTGCTGTCGCAGTTGGCGGGCAGCGTGACAGGTATTGTTACGGGCGTGTATTTTGCCAAATGGCTGGGCGCTTCGCGCGAAGTGATTCTGTCGCTGGCTTCTAAATCCGTGACGAATCCGATTGCGATTGAAATCACGGCGTCTATCGGCGGTATTCCGGCGATTACGGCAGCAACGGTGATTATTGCCGGGCTTTTTGGACAGATGGTCGGATATAAAGTGTTGAAAGGGGCGTTGTATATGCCTTCTTCAGTAGGAATGTCTTTGGGTACGGCCTCACATGCGATGGGTATTGCGGCGTCTTTGGAATACGGCCGCCGTATGGCCGCATATGCCGGTTTGGGCTTGACGCTCAACGGCGTGTTGACGGCGATATTGGTGCCTATCTTGATTCCCTTATTGGGCGTATAGCGTTTAGGCCGTCTGAAAATAGTGTAAACAGGAGAAAATGATATGGCTGTAAATTTGACTGAAAAACGTGCAGACGAATTGTTGGAAATCGACGGCATCCGTCTGTTTACAGGTCGTGCCGGCATCAAGCAACAAGACCGCGACGATTTGACGCTGATGGTGTTGGGCGGCGGTCATACGGTGGGCGCGGTGTTTACGCAAAACCGTTTCTGCGCCGCGCCGGTGCATATTGCCAAGTCGCATCTGTTTGACCAAGACGGTGTGTGTGCCTTAGTCATCAATACGGGCAATGCCAATGCGGGTACCGGCGCACAAGGCCGTCTGGACGCGATTAAAGTGTGCGCGGCGGCGGCAGAACAGGTCGGCTGCCAATCCAATCAGATTATGCCGTTTTCGACCGGCGTGATTTTGGAGCCGCTGCCTGTGGATAAAATTGTGGCCGCTTTGCCGCAAGTACGCCCTGCATTCTGGTCGGACGCGGCGCGTGCCATCATGACGACGGATACTGTACCGAAAGCTGCTTCACGCACAGGCCTGGTCGGCGAAAAACACACAGTCCGCGCTACCGGTATCGCCAAAGGCTCGGGCATGATTCATCCGAACATGGCGACCATGTTGTCGTTTATCGCCACCGATGCCAAAGTGTCCCAACCAATTTTGCAACTGATGACGCAAGAAATTGCAGACGAAAGTTTCAATACGATTACTGTGGATGGAGATACCAGCACCAACGACAGCTTCGTGATTATGGCGACAGGCCGTTGCGGTCAGAGCGAAATCGACAACACCGCCGATCCGCGCTATGCGCAGCTCAAAGCCTTGCTCGGTTCGCTGGCTTTGGAATTAGCGCAGGCGATTGTCCGTGATGGCGAGGGTGCAACCAAGTTCATTACGATTGAAGTGCAAAACGCGAAAACCCGCGAAGAGGCGCGCAAAGTGGCTTATGCCGTCGCCCATTCGCCTTTGGTGAAAACCGCGTTCTTTGCCTCCGACCCGAACTTGGGCCGTCTGTTGGCAGCCGTCGGCTATGCCGGTATTGAAGACTTGGACGTCGATGCTTTGAAAATGTGGCTGGATGACGTGTTGGTGGCCGAAAACGGCGGCCGCGCGGAAAGCTATACCGAAGAAGCAGGACAAGCGGTGATGAACCGTCCGGAAATCACCGTCCGCATCGATTTGCAACGCGGCGATACGACGGCGGCTGTCTATACCTGCGATTTGTCGCACGAATATGTGTCGATTAACGCGGATTACCGTTCTTAAAAACCTTTATCCTTGTTTTCAGACGGCCTTTGAGAAAAGTATCAAGGCCGTCTGAACACATTGACTGCGTGTTTATGATGAAATTTCCCCAGACTTGGGCGGCGCGCCTCGCCCACAAAATCCGCCAAACCAAACGCCTGTCGAAAAAGAGCATTGCCCTTCTGTTTTTGCTGGCAGGCTCGGCACTGGTTGCCCTGACGGCTTTGATGTTTGCGTACTTGGCGGATTTGGCTTTGGAATGGAACGCTTTGCTGGCGGGTAAATATCCGTGGTTTGCGTGGGTGGCCTTGCCGCTGGGCTTGCCGCTTTTGGCATGGTTTACG
>NZ_JBQCWY010000406.1:0-2711 GCF_051956955.1 Neisseria sp. P0021.S005
TGGGGTCGATTTTGACCAACTCGGCGAGCGGGTCTTGCAGCCTGCGGGCGATGGACACCGCGCCGCGCAGGGAAACGTCCAAGTCGGGGAACTCGCGCGCCGCCAGTTCGGACGCGGAATAAATCGATGCGCCGGCTTCGGAAACGACGATTTTGTGCAGCCCCATTTCGGGCATTCCGCGCACCAGTTCGCCCGCGATTTTGTCGGTTTCGCGGCTGGCAGTGCCGTTGCCGATGGCGATGAGTTTCACGCCGTGTTGTTTAATCAGGCGCGACAGCGTTGCCAACATATTGTTTTCTTGATGCAAATAGACGATGACCGTATCCAGCAACTTGCCCGTGTCGTCCACCACGGCGCATTTCACGCCGTTGCGGTAGCCGGGGTCGAGACCCAAAGTAGTTATCCGTCCGGCGGGCGCGGCGAGCAGCAAGTCTTTGAGATTGCGGGCGAACACGGTAATCGCGTCGGTATCAGCGGCTTCTTTCAGACGATTTAGTGCTTCAAGCTCCAACGACAAAAAGATTTTCGCGCGCCAAGTCAGGCGCACGGTGTCGCGCAGCCATTTGTGGCCGTCTGAAACCTTAAAACGGCGGGCGATGATTTGCTCGTATTCGCTTTGCTGCGTAATCGGCGTGTCGTCGGGCTGGTATTTGAGCGCGATGTTCAACACGCCTTCGTTGCGGCCACGCAAAACCGCCAGCGCGCGGTGGCTGGGCATGGTGCGGATGGGTTCGCGGTGGTCGAAATAATCGCTGAATTTTTCGCCTTCGGTTTCTTTGCCTTCAACGACTTGCGCGTGGATTTCGGCTTCGTTCCACAGCTTGTCGCGCAGCGTGCCGATGAGTTCCGCGTCTTCGGCAAACTGCTCCATCAGAATCGCACGCGCGCCGTCCAGCGCGGCCTTGGTGTCGGGGACGTTTTCGTTCAGGTAGCCCTGCGCGGCGGCTTCCACGTCCTGCGGCTGCTCGGTAAGCAACACGTCCGCCAGCGGCTGCAAACCGTGTTCACGCGCGATTTGCGCTTTGGTACGGCGTTTGGGTTTATAGGGCAGATACAGGTCTTCCAGCGCGGTTTTGTTGTCGGCAGCTTCGATTTGCGCCCTGAGGTCGTCTGAAAGCTTGCCTTGCTCTTCAATACTTTTTAAAACAACGGCTTTGCGATCTTCCAATTCGCGCAGATATTGCAGCCGCTCGGCAAGCTGGCGCAGCTGCGTATCGTCCAGCCCACCCGTGGCTTCTTTACGGTAACGCGCGATAAAGGGTACGGTCGCGCCGTCGTCCAAAAGCTCAATGGCGGCATTGATTTGCGCGGTAGTGGCGGAGAGTTCTTGGGAGAGAATTTGGGTAATGTTCATATATTCCTTCATATTCCATCTGAACGATTGATAGGACAGCACAACGTAAGATAATTTTTGGGAAGACAAAGGATAATACTGATACACTTCATTCAAAACAAGATAACATATGCTGTATAAGGAAAACCAATGACTATTCTTATCACCGGCGGTACCGGCTTTATCGGTTCCCATACCGTTGTTTCCCTGCTGAAATCAGGCTTTAATGCTGTGATTTTGGACAATTTGTGCAATTCGTCTGCCAATATCCTCCCGCGCTTGGAAAAGATTACCGGCAAGTCTGTGCCTTTTTATCAAGGGGATATCCGTGATCGTGAAGTGTTGCGTCAAATCTTTGCAGAACACGATATTGATGCCGTCATCCATTTTGCCGGCTTGAAGGCCGTCGGTGAAAGCGTGGCCGAACCAATGAAATACTACGACAACAATGTGTCGGGCAGCTTGGTTTTGGCTGAAGAAATGGCGCGTGCCGGCGTATTTAAGATTGTGTTCAGCTCATCTGCTACGGTTTACGGCGATCCGGGTAAAGTACCTTATACGGAAGATATGCAACCGGGGGATACGACCAGCCCTTACGGTACGTCCAAGTCTATGGTGGAGCGCATTTTGACGGATATCCAAAAGGCCGATCCGCGCTGGAGCGTGATTTTGTTGCGCTATTTCAACCCTATCGGTGCGCATGAAAGCGGTTTGATCGGCGAGCAGCCAAACGGTATCCCAAACAATCTGCTGCCTTATATCTGCCAAGTGGCTTCAGGCAAGCTGCCGCAATTGTCGGTTTTCGGCGATGACTACCCTACCCCAGACGGTACGGGTATGCGCGACTATATCCATGTGATGGATTTGGCGGAAGGCCATGTGGCGGCCATGCAGGCGAAAAGCGATGTGTCGGGCGTACACCTGTTTAATTTGGGTTCGGGACGTGCTTATTCGGTATTGGAAATCATCCGTGCCTTTGAGGCAGCCTCCGGTTTGACTATTCCGTTCCAAATCAAACCGCGTCGCGATGGCGATTTGGCCTGTTTCTACGCCGATCCCGCCTACACCAAAGCGCAGACCGGTTGGGAAACCAAGCGCGATTTGGCGCAGATGATGGAAGACTCATGGCGTTGGGTCAGCAACAACCCAAATGGCTACGACGATTAAGTTGACCTGATACAGGCCGTCTGAAAGAGATATTTTCAGACGGCCTCTTTATCTGAAAAACACACTTTCTGTCTGTTATAATCTGTTTATATTATTTTGACTATCCTCTGAAACTTATGAAAAAAATCCTTGTTACCGGCGGCGCGGGCTTTATCGGTTCTGCCGTTGTCCGTCATATTATCCAAAACACCCAAGACTCTGTCGTCAATGT
>NZ_JBQCWY010000407.1:0-2710 GCF_051956955.1 Neisseria sp. P0021.S005
TGCCCCACGGTATTTCCGGACGGCAATCTTTGGCCCAATTAAATCGGCTGCGTCCGACCACGACGCTTTTCGGCGCAACGGCGGCATTGTCGCGTTCATCTTCCGGCCTGAACCATGCCATTTCTTCAGCGGTACGGTAGCTTGGTTTGCCGTCAATTTTTTTGGAATACGGGTCAATCAGCAATTTGTTGGGATTAAAACATGAGCCGTATTCTGCGTTTTCACGTCCATACACGCGAAAACCGTATCGCTGCCCTGCCTTAACGTCTGGCACAAATCCGTAAAATACCGAACCGCGCCGCGAAGGCATCTCCAAACGGGTTTCTTTATCCTTATCAAACAGACACAATTCGACCTTTTCGGCATTGATGGAAAACAAGGTGAAATTCGCGCCCTTGCTCGTCAGGGTCGCGCCCATGGGATAAGGCTTGCCTTCCTCGATATGCCATGATTTGGCAGTCATAGAATGATTCCTTGGTATGTATTTGGTTTCGTGTCCAATATAAGGCCGTCTGAAAATCTTTCAGACGGCCTTGAATCATATTGATATCACTATCTTTTAATTTTCAGCTGATTAGGCAGACATGATGCCCACCCTCAAAGTTGATTTACGCTTCGTCTTTGACTGCCGCCTGATACAGGTACACGGTTGCCAACGGCGGTACGGTAACAGACAGGGAGTTTGGTTTGCCATGCGACCAAACTTCTTCTGTCTCCACCATTGCGCCGGCAGAAACGCCGCTGCCTTTGTAATGCAGGTCGTCTGAATTGAGGATTTCGCGGTATTCGCCGGCAGAATTCACACCAAAACGGTAGCCTTCGCGCACTACAGGCGTGAAGTTGCTGATGACGATAACGCGGTTGCCTTCACGGTCGCGGCGCTCGAAAACGAATACGGAATTGTCGCCGTCATCGGCAACCAGCCACTCAAAGCCTTCAGGCCATTGGTCTAATTGGTAAAGCGGCGCGTTGTCTTTATAGACATGGTTCAATTCGCGCACGAAGTCTTGTACGCCTTTGTGCCAGCCGCCCTCTTGCTCCAGCAAGAACCAATCCAGTCCTTCGTTGTAGTTCCACTCGCGGCCTTGCGCAAACTCGCTGCCCATAAACAAGAGTTTTTTGCCGGGGAAGCCGTACATAAAGCCGTAGTAGGCGCGCAGGTTGGCAAATTGTTGCCAGCAGTCGCCGGGCATACGTCCGAGTAGCGAGCGTTTGCCATGTACGACTTCGTCATGAGAAAGCGGCAGGACGAAGTTCTCGCTGTACTGGTACATCATGCCGAAAGTCATTTTGTTGTGGTGATATTTGCGGTTGATGGGGTCTTCCATCATGTAACGCAAGGTATCGTTCATCCAGCCCATATTCCATTTGAAGCTGAAATTCAAACCTTCTTGACGGGTGACGTTGGCGAACGAAGTAGATTCTTCGGCGATTTCAGTCGCAGCCGGAACTTCCTCTTTCAACATGGTGTTGGTATCACGCAGGAAAGCGATGGCTTCGAGGTTTTCATGGCCGCCGTATTGGTTCGGAATCCACTCGCCGTCTTTACGCGAGTAGTTGCGGTAAATCATGGAAGCAACCGCGTCAACGCGGATACCGTCAAAGCCGAAACGTTCTATCCAATACAGGGCGTTGCCTTGCAGGAAGTTTTTCACTTCGTTTCTGCCAAAGTTGTAAATTAGGGTGTTCCAGTCTTGGTGGTAGCCTTCGCGCGGGTCGGCGTGTTCGTACAGCGCAGTGCCGTCAAACTTGGCCAGGCCGTGGTCGTCGGTTGGGAAATGGCCGACTACCCAGTCGAGGATAACGCTGATACCCTCGTCGTGTGCGGCTTTAATCAATGCGCGCAATTCTTCCGGCGAACCGAAACGGCTGGTCGGCGCATACAAACCGGTTGCCTGATAGCCCCATGAGCCGTCAAACGGATATTCGGAAACAGGCAAAAACTCGATATGGGTAAAGCCCATGTCTTTGACGTATGCCACCAGTTCTTTGGCCAGCTCTTCATAAGTCAGCCAGAAATTGTTTTCCGGATTGCGTTTCCACGAACCCAAATGCACTTCATAAATGCTGATGGGCGCATCAATGGCATTGGCGCGAGCGCGGAAAGCCGGTTCTTCCACTTCGTCAGGCAAACCGCGCACGATAGATGCCGTGGTCGGGCGCAGTTCCGCACCGAAGGCATACGGGTCGGCTTTTTCGCGCACATCGCCGTTGGCATCGCGGATTTCAAATTTGTAGAGGGCATTGAGTTTGACGGCAGGAATAAAGATGGCCCAAATGCCGTTGTCGCGGTGGAAACGCATCACATGGCGGCGGCCATCCCAGTTATTAAATTCGCCGATAACGGAAACGCGTTGCGCATTTGGCGCCCATACGGCAAAACGTACGCCCTTCACGCCGTCCAACTCGGCAAAATGCGCGCCTAAAGCCTCATAAGGACGCAGGTGCTTGCCTTCGGCCAACAGCCAAGAATCCATGTCTTGCAACGCAGAGCTGAAATGATAAGGGTCTTCTTCAATCACTGGCTCGGAATCTTCGGTATAACGGATACGCAAAGCGTAATCGGGCGCATCATCGGGCAAAACGGCCACAAAGAAACCGCGTTCATCAATTTTTTCAGACGGCACGATGAGTTCGCCGCTGCGGCGGTTCACGATATCCACGCTTACTGCGCCGGGAATCAAAACGCGTACCACTTCATCGCCCTCTG
>NZ_JBQCWY010000408.1:0-2705 GCF_051956955.1 Neisseria sp. P0021.S005
TCAGGGTCGATAACGACTTGAACGATGCCTTCGCGGTCGCGCAGGTCGATAAAAATCACACCGCCGTGGTCGCGTCGGCGGTGTACCCAGCCTTTGACGGTAACGGTTTGGTCTAAGTATTGCTCGCTGATAAGGCCGCAATAGTTGGTACGCATAAAATCACCTTTTTATATTGTTCAATTTGAAAAGAAGGAAAGGCCGTCTGAAAAAAAGAAGACCTTAATTGTTGTGTTCGGTATCACCGTCTTCAGACGGCTTTTGGGCAGGTAGGGCTTTAACTGGTAAGTCGTCCGGCATCACCATGCCCAGTGAAATTACATATTTCAATGCCTGATCCACACTCATGTCCAGCTCGCGAACGTCGCTTTTTTTAACCATGATGTAGTAGCCGCCGGTCGGGTTGGGCGTGGTTGGGACGTAAACGGAAATATAGTCGTCATCTTGCGGCAGGCTGCCTTTGAGTTTGTCGGGGATATGGCCGGAAACAAAGGCTATCGTCCAAATGCCCGGTTGCGGAAAGGGAACCAGTACGGGGGTTTTGAACGAGCGGCTACTGTCGGAGAGCAGGGATTCGGAAACTTTTTTAACGCTGGAGTAGATGGATTTGACGACGGGAATGCGTCCTAAAAGGCTGTCCCATGCGCCGAGAATCCGTCTGCCCAATACGTTGGCGGCGAATACACCGGTAACGAACAAGACGACTGTGGCGGCGACGATGCCCAAGCCGGGAATGTTGAACCCCCAGAAATGCTGGGGCTGCCAGCTTTCCGGTAATAGGTTGATCAGTTTGTCGGCGGCGGAGATGATATAGCTCATCGCCCAGATGGTTACGGCAATCGGCAACCAAACCAGCACGCCTGTAATCAGGTATTTCTTTAAAGCCTTGGCGATTTTTCCGCTTTCGGCTGCGGCTTCTGTCATCTTTGTTTCATTCCGGCAAGTTTTGCCCAAACTTTGCATTATACGCGTTTGGACGCTAGGAAACGAGTATTTTAAACGAATGGCTTGTTTTGTTTCATTGTTTCAGACGGCTGCCTTGATTGCAAAGGCCGTCTGAAATAATATGGGGTCATTTAGATGCCGTCCCAGTCGTTGAACATCAGGCCGAAGCCGATGCCGTTTTGTTTGTGGTTGTAGTCAATCAGACTTTCGCCGTAGCCGTGGAAGCCGCGGACAACGCCTTTGAGTTTGCCTTTGATGGGGAAAGTATAGGCCGCTTCAACGGCACCGCGTCCGCTTTTCGGGTTGTAACGCAGGACGGAATAAACATTTTGCTTATCGTTGAAACGGTATTGGACTTTTAAGTCGCCGTAGCCCATGTATTTGTTGATGTCCGGATTGTCATCGTCATCCCCTTTTTGGTCGAAGGCACGCACCCAAACTCTAGGAATAACGGTCAGCTTGCCCCATTCCATACCGGCCATGGCGTAAACGCGGTTCCATGAGCGTGATTCGGGGCGGCTTTGACCGTTGGATTGGTGAACAAAACCTGCGCCAACCATGCGCAGTTTGCCGCCGAAAGGCAGGTCTGCTTTAACGGGTTGGGTAATGAAGATTTCAGGCTCGTAGTCGGTATTGCGGAACGGAGCGGATTTGCGGCCTTGGTTAAAGATTTGCCAGTCGGATTTTTGGGTGTAGCCAAACCATACGTCGGCACGGGTCTTGAATAAATCTTCGGCAATCTTGCTTTTGAAGGAAACCTGCATTTTGGTTTCGAGGCGTTTTTGCTCGCTGAATTTTTCCTGTGTGGTTACGCCGCGGCTGGGGGATTCCGGGTAATAGTTGGGGCTGCTGTTGTACCAAACGGGCATGAGGTACATAGGGTTGTGCTCGCGTACGCTCAACAGGCCGCGTGTGTCGTTTTTATCCAAATCGTACATCAGGCTTAAAGGTGTGTAGCTGTCGGTAGTTTCGCTTAATACGTCGTCTGAAATATTCGGATGGGTAGGGTTGTCGAATACGATGGCCGCTTCTTTTTTCTCGATGCTCTTGCGGACGCTTTGTTCGAGGTCAACTGGTGTTTTGGCGGTTTCGGTTTGCGCTTGCGGCAGTGGGAATTGAGGGGGGAGTTGCGCCGAGTAGATGTTGTCGTAACACGCCAAACGGGTGGCGTTGTCTTGAATGGTGGTGCAGTGTAGGGCGGTATCGGCGGCGGCCAGCGGGGCGGCGGCAATGAATCCGATACTTAGGGAATGTTTCAACATCTTGTTCATGAGAGTTTCCGTTGTTTTCCAGACGGCCTGATGAAAGGGTAAATGGTTTTATTTAGTTGGTTTGGACTGTGAATACGGCAATGCCCCTGAAAGGCAAGACCTCAGGGGCATCGTATCAGCTCGATTATCCTGCTTTGGTTATCAGGACTTCCAGCATCTGCATCAGTATTAAGCCAAAGCTTTTACTTTAGCAGACAGACGGCTTTTGTGACGGGCTGCTTTGTTTTTGTGGAATACGCCTTTGTCAGCGATACGGTCGATGACTTTAACGGATTCTTGGTAAACTGCTTGAGCAGCAGCTTTGTCGCCGGCTTCAACTGCTTTCAACACTTTTTTCACAGCGGTACGGAATGCAGTACGCAGGCTGGCGTTGTGGGCGCGTTGTTTAACCGACTGGCGGGCACGTTTGCGGGCTTGTGCGCTGTTTGCCATATTGAATATCTCCTGAAAAATAAATTCTGTAAACGCGCAATTTTAAAGACAGATTTCCTT
>NZ_JBQCWY010000409.1:0-2698 GCF_051956955.1 Neisseria sp. P0021.S005
TGTACATTTCGGTATCGATTTTGGGGAACATATACAATGCGCCCATGGGTTTGACGCAGGATATGCCCGGAATCTGGTTGACCAGTTCCCATGCTTTGTTGCGTTGCTCGAGCAGGCGGCCGCCGGGAAGGAGGAATTCGTTGATGCTTTGGTATCCGCCTAAGGCCGTCTGAATGGCGTGTTGCATGGGTGTGGTGGCACAAAGGCGCATAGAGGAGAGCATATCGAGGCCTTCGATATAGCCCTTGGCATGATGTTTCGGACCGTTGAGAACCATCCAGCCTTGACGGAAACCGGCTACGCGGTAGGCTTTGGAAAGGCCGTTAAACGTAATGGTCAGCAAGTCGGGAGCAAGGGCGGCGATATGGTGGTGTACGGCGTCGTCGTAGAGGATTTTGTCGTAAATTTCGTCGGCGAAAATAATCAGACCGTGTTTACGCGCCAGTTCGGCGATTTCGAGCAGGATTTCTTTGCTGTACACCGCGCCGGTAGGGTTGTTGGGGTTGATGACGACGATGGCTTTGGTTTTAGGCGTAATTTTGGCTTCCATGTCGGCCAGGTTGGGGAACCAGTTGTTTTCTTCGTCGCATAGATAATGGCGGACGGTGCCGCCTGCCAGTGTTGCGGCGGCGGTCCACAAAGGATAGTCCGGTGCGGGAATCAGGATTTCGTCACCGTCGTTGAGCAGCGCCTGCATGGACATGGTAATCAATTCGGAGACGCCGTTGCCGATGTAAACGTCGTTGACGGTAACGTCGAGCAGCCCTTTGGTTTGGTAGTAGTGGACGATGGCTTTGCGTGCGGAGTAAAGGCCTTTGGAGTCGCAATAGCCTTGTGAAGTCGGCAGGTTGCGGATGACGTCAACCAAGATTTCGTCGGGCGCTTCAAAACCGAACGGAGCAGGATTACCGATATTGAGCTTGAGGATTTTGTTGCCTTCTTCTTCCAGTTGCAGGGCTTTTTTGTGAACCGGGCCGCGGATGTCGTAGCAAACGTGGTCCAGTTTGGATGATTTGGGAAATTTCTCCATGATGTGTGTTCCGTAAAATTGTTAACAATGGGATAAATGTACTCTTTTTGCGGGTAAATTAAAAGGGCTTCAGACGGCCAAGGCTTACTTATTGCGCGCTTCGGCACGGCGAACCGTCACGCTTTTGCCGCCTATGCCCCAGTTGTCCATATCGATTTCGTCGATGACGACGACGGTTGTCTCAGGGTTTTTGTTGAGAACGCGTGAGAGTAATTCGGTGACGCCGCGGATCAATTCGGCTTTTTGCTCCGCGCTCGGGGCTTCGCTGCCGCCGGTTACTTTAATGTTGACGTAGGGCATGGTTTCCTCCTTTGAAAATAACGTTTATATGTTATCTTATTTTTATCAGGCCGTCTGAAATTTAATTGCAGGATTTTTCATTGCCCATGTCTGCTTTTACAAAGAATTAAGTTTTTTGGAATGGATTGTTTTTACAATGCGGTTTTATTTTGGATGGATATCGTTATGAACCGTTTTCTTCAGACTTTGATTGTGGCCGCTCCGATGGTGATTGCCGCGCCTTATGTGGCGGCGGAAACGCATCCGGCGCAAAAGCAGATGCAGCAGAATATTGATGCTGTGTTGAAAATCGCACGCAATACGTCTTTGACAGAGGCGCAACGCGTGAAACAGGTTGAGCAGTATGCCAACCGTTATTTGGATTATGAGCGTATTTCGGCTTTAGCGGTCGGTGCGCCATGGCGTGAATTTTCTGCCAAACAGAAAACCGATTTTATCCGTGCATTCAAAGATATGGTCATTGCGATGTACTCGCATTCCGCGTTAATTGGTGCGGCGGATGCAAATGTGCGCCTGTTGCCGAAGATGACGGCAAACGGCAATAAGTTTGACGTTTTCTCGGAAATTCAAACCAAAAAAGGTACGAAGTATGAAGTGGCTTACCAGCTTTACCAAAGTGGCGGTGTGTATAAGATTTACAACATCCGCGTGGACGGTACCAGCTTGGTAACGGTATACCGCAATCAATTTGGCGAGCTGATTAAGAGCAAAGGCATTGACGGTACGATTGCCACTGTCGAAGCCAAGGGCTTGAAGAAACAATAAGGCAGATTGATAAAAGGCCGTCTGAAACTTGTTTCAGACGGCCTTTTTGTATTACGGGCTGATTAGGCGCGTTTGCGGAATTCGCCGGTACGGGTATCGATTTCGATTTTGTCGCCGTTTTCGATGTAAGACATCACTTGGATTTCAGTGCCGCCGACCAGACGTGCGGTTTTCATCACTTTGCCGGAAGTATCGCCTTTAACGGCAGGCTCGGTGTATTCAACTTCGCGAACGATGATGGTAGGCAATTCTACGGAGATTGGGTTGCCTTCGTAGAAAGTGACTTCGCATTGGTCTTCCATGCCGTCAACGATGAATTTCAACGCGTCGCCGATGTTGTCGGCTTCAATTTCGTATTGGTTGAACTCTTCGTCCATGAAGACGTACATTGGGTCGGCAAAGTAGCTGTAAGTACAGTTTTTGCGGGACAGGATCACGACGTCGAATTTGTCGTCGGCTTTGTAAATGGTTTCAGTAGCGGCACCGGTCAGCAGGTTTTTCAGTTTCATGCTGACTTTGGCGGAAGAGCGGCCGCCTTTGATGTATTCGGTTTTTTGAACGACCATAGGATCGTTGCCGACCATGAATACGTTGCCGGCGCGC
>NZ_JBQCWY010000410.1:0-2698 GCF_051956955.1 Neisseria sp. P0021.S005
CTTTAAGCAGCCTGCCGAGTTTGTTCAAACGCCGCAACCTGATGTTGCTTTATGCCATGACGGTGTTGATTATTACGGCACACTTCACGGCATACAGCTATATCGAGCCTTTTGTGTTGCAAGTTGGCGGATTTAAGGCAGAACAAGTTACCATCGTTTTGAGCCTGTACGGTTTGGCAGGCTTTGCCGCTTCTTATTTGTTTGGCAAATGGTTTGCCAAATCGCAACGCCTGTTTATGCTTGGCGCGGTGGCGGTCATCCTGCTCTCTGCCCTGCTGCTTCTGCCGTTTGCCTCTTTCCCTTATGCGGTGTACGCGCTGGTATTTATTTGGGGCGTGGCCATCGTCATCGTCAGCTTGGGCATGGTATCGAAGGTCTTGGCATTTGCCTCGGATGCAACAGATGTGGCCAACTCGATTTATTCAGGTTTGTACAATGTCGGCATCGGCGGCGGTGCGCTTTTGGGACATTATGTAACCGTCTGGTTCGGCCTTTCCAATATCGGCATTGCCGGAGCCTTGCTGGCGGCGGCAGGTTTGGCCGTTTGCGGCTTGTTGTTTAAGGAACAAGACAATCTGACGCAAAACGTTTAAAATCCAATCACTTTCCTAATCGAACGGACAAACAGCCTTCCTGCTGCTTGTCCGTTTTTTATTTTATTTTAAAAAATAATTTACAATTTATTTACACTACATCAAATTACAAATATACTGTCGCTGTCAGGTCGTCTGAAAACGGCCAGCACAAGCGTAAAAGAAAAACCAGCAAACTTCAGAGGAACATTCTATGGATCTGCACGCAAAGGACAAAACCCAGCATCCGGAAAACGTCGAGCTGCTCAGTGCACAAAAGCCGATTACCGACTTTAAAGGCTTGCTGACCACCATCATCTCCGCCGTTGTCTGCTTCGGCATTTATTACATCCTTCCCTACAGCCCCGACGCCAACAAAGGTATAGCGCTGTTGATTTTCGTTGCCGCGCTTTGGTTTACCGAAGCCGTACACATTACCGTTACCGCACTGATGATCCCTATCCTTGCCGTTGTACTCGGTTTCCCGGATATGGACATCAAAAAAGCGATGGCCGGTTTCTCCGACCCGACGATTTACATCTTCTTCGGCGGCTTCGCGCTTGCAACCGCCCTGCACATGCAGCGTCTCGACCGTAAAATCGCTGTCAGCCTGTTGCGCCTGTCCCGTGGCAATATGAAAGTTGCCGTGTTGATGCTGTTTGCCGTTACCGCCTTCCTGTCTATGTGGATCAGTAACACTGCAACTGCCGCGATGATGCTGCCTTTGGCAATGGGTATGATGAGCCACCTCGACCAAGAAAAAGAACGCAAAACCTACGTTTTCGTCCTGCTCGGTATCGCCTACTGCGCCAGTATCGGCGGCTTGGGCACCGTGGTCGGTTCTCCGCCGAACATGATTGCCGCCAAAGCGCTAAACTTGGACTTCGTCGGCTGGATGAAGCTCGGCCTGCCGATGATGCTGTTGATTCTGCCGCTGATGCTGTTCTCCATGTACGTCATCCTCAAACCTAATTTGAACGAGCGCGTGGAAGTTAAAGCCGAATCTATCCCTTGGACTTTGCACCGCGTTATCGCGCTGTTGATTTTCTTGGCAGCCGCCATCGCTTGGGTATTCAGCTCCAAAATCAAAGCCGCATTTGGCATTTCCAACCCCGATACCGTTATCGCCCTGATTGCCGCCGTTGCCGTCGTCGTATTCGGCGTGGCGCAATGGAAAGAAGTTGCTCGCAATACCGACTGGGGTGTATTGATGCTCTTCGGTGGCGGTATCAGCTTGAGCGCGTTGCTGCAATCTTCCGGCGCATCTGAAGCTCTGGGTCAGCAAGTTGCTTCCACGTTCTCCCACTCTCCTGCATTGCTGGTGATTTTCGTGGTTGCCGCCTTCATCATCTTCCTGACCGAGTTCACCAGTAACACCGCTTCCGCCGCCCTGCTTGTGCCTATTTTCGCCAGCATTGCCGCGCAAATGGGTTTGCCAGAACAAGTTTTGGTATTCGTCATCGGCATTGGTGCATCTTGTGCCTTCATGTTGCCGGTTGCCACGCCGCCTAACGCGATTGTGTTTGGTACAGGCTTGATTAAGCAACGCGAAATGATGAACGTCGGCTTATTGCTGAACGTCCTCTGTATCGTATTGGTTGCGCTGTGGGCTTATTTCGTCCTGATGCCATAAACCCGTAAAACCATATCCCAGGCCGTCTGAAAGAATATTTTTCAGACGGCCTTGAAGTTTGTCGTTCAGACACAATTTAACGAATGATTCAAAACCGGATTCTAACGAAAGGAAACCCATGATTATCCTGCACACCAACAAAGGCGACATCAAAATCGAACTCGATTTCGACAAAGCCCCCGTTACTGCTAAAAACTTCGAGCAATACGTTAAAGACGGCTTCTACGACGGCGTAATCTTCCACCGCGTCATCAAAGGCTTTATGATTCAAGGCGGCGGCATGGATGAAAACATGAACGAAAAAGAAACCCGCGATCCGATTCAAAACGAAGCATCCAACGGTTTGCCTAACGAAAAATACACCATCGCCATGGCGCGTACTTCCGATCCTCATTCTGCCAGCGCGCAATTCTTCATCAACACTGCCGACAACGCTTTCCTGAACTTCCGTTCTAAAGAGCTGTACGGCAAAACCGTAGTCCAAGACTGGGGC
>NZ_JBQCWY010000411.1:0-2671 GCF_051956955.1 Neisseria sp. P0021.S005
GCGCCGAATACAAACACACCGAGACCGCCCGTCCGCGCGACAGCCTGACAGTGGACAATCTGACCGGTGCCGTCAGCAAAGTTTATGCAGGCAGCACCTATCCGAATAAAACTTTCCCCGACAGCAAGCGCAAAACGTTCAGCGTTTACGCACAAGACAGCCTGACTTTCGGCAACGGCATCGTCCTGACACCGGCCTTGCGTTACGAAAAAGACAAGCTGAACACTTCGACCGATCAAGCCTATCTCAACGCCAACCCCAGCGGAACGGCGACGCGCTTTAGCGATTCCGCGTTTACACCCAGCCTGCGCCTGAGTGTACCGATGGGTGAGCAGTTCACCAGTTTTGCCACTTATTCCCAAGGCTTCCGTACGCCGCCGTTTGACAGTGCGACCATGGCGTTTGCCAATACGACCTACGGCTATGCCGTCATTCCCAATGCCAACCTCAAATCCGAACGCTCCAACAGCTTTGAATTGGGGATGAAGTTCAAAAACGAACGCACCCGTGCGCAAGTTACCGCGTTCTACAACCGTTATCGAAACTTCATCGACCGCACCGAAGTCGGCACTGCCTCCATAGGCGGTCGCCCGATTATCCAGTACCAATATCAAAACCTTGATCACGTCAAAACCTACGGTGCCGAAGCCTCTGCCGCCTACAAATTCCTGCCGGGCTGGCAAGTCTCCGGCAGCATCGCTTGGATGCGTGGCAAGCAGCAAGACGGCACGCCGCTGGATTCCGCCTACCCGCTCAACGGCGTTTTGGGCGTGGACTACGCGCAAGAAAAATGGGGGGGCGATACCAAACTGCGCTGGTCGAAAAAACACAGCCGCGTCAGCAGCGACAGCATTTTCCAAGCGCCGGGCTACGGCGTATGGGATGTCGGAGCGTGGTACAAGCCGTCTAAAAACGTCGAAATCGGCGCGAACATTTACAATATCGGCAACAAAAAATACTGGCAACACGCAGACGTCGCCGGCATGAGCCGCTCAAGCGTGATGGATTTGTACACCGAAACCGGCCGCAATTTCGCCGCAACCGTACAACTGAAGTTCTAATGTGATTTAACCGTTTTCAGACGGCCTGAGAAAGCGAGCAGGCCGTCTGAAAGCATTCGACAAGGAAAATAAATGAAACTCAAACTCCTTCTGCTTTCCGCACTTATTTCGTTGACCGGCACTGCACACGCGCAACGCATCGTCGTGTTGACCCCCGATACGGCAGACATCGTTGCCGCGCTCGGCGCATTGGACGAAATCGTCGGCCGCGATCAGACCGTTCAAAATCCGGCATTGAAAAACAAGCCCAGTATCGGCATTCATCGCCGCCTGACGGTTGAACCGATTGTGGCCGCCAAACCCGACATCGCCATCGGTTCATGGATGGCGCAGCCTGCCGATATTTTTACCCACCTGCAAAAAGCAGGCATTAAAGCCGTCAATGTTGCGCCCGATGACAGCATCGCCGCCTATCCGCAAAGTATCCGCAACATCGGTCAGCTTATCGGTAAAAGCGCGCAGGCGGATAAGTTGGCCGGTAAGTGGCAGGCGGATATGAAACAACAGCCTTCCAGCGGCAAACGCTACCTCTTCAGCTACGACGGGCGCATCGTATCGGGCAAAAACACTGCCGCCGACGAAATCATCCGCCGCGCCGGCGGTATCAATGCCGCAGCCGCCATTGACGGTCTCAAACCGATGACGCGTGAGGCATGGATTGCGGCCAAACCCGATATCATCATTATTGCCGACCACAACACCGCTATGATAGGCAACGTCAAAACCTTTGCCGCACGCCCCGAAATCGCCGGCTCGCCTGCCGCGAAAAACGGCAAGATTTATTTGTGGAAGGCCAACGATATGTTCCGTTATGGTCTGGATACGCCACAAGTGATTCAGCGTTTGCATGGTTTGGCGAAATAAACGCACCTGTTTTGAAAACTCTGCCCGATTTTTGTTTTCAGACGGCCTCGATTTGTTCCTTCTTGTTGAGTAGGAAGCAAAACGGTTGTCTTAAAAATGCCGTCTGAAACCGTCCCTCAATCCGCTTAAACCGCATGATGTCATGAAACCGCATATCCTTACCCTCTGCCTGCTGCTTACTGCCGCCGCCGTTTATTTGTGCTGCGGCATCGGCTTTGGCGCGTGGGAGTCGCCGTTGGCGATGGATGAAACCGTCCGCCAAATTCGTTTACCACGCATCTATACCGCGCTTTTGGTTGGAGCCGGTTTGTCCGCTTCGGGGGCGGCATTACAGGCTTTATTTGAGAACCCGCTGGCCGATCCGAGTTTAATCGGGACGTCGGGTGGGGCGGCCTTGGGCGTAATTGTGTTATTGGCTTTGGGCGGTGGCGAGATGGGTGTGCCGGGCGCGGCTTTTCTCGGTGCATTGGGTGTGTGCCTGCTGATTTTGGCGGTGCATAAACTGCTCGGCGGCGGTACTTTGGGATTGCTGGTGTTGGGGTTTGTGTTGAGCGCGTTTTCGGGCGCGGTGGTCAGTATGATTTTGTTTTTATCTGACGATTTGGTATTGCGCAGCGCGACCACATGGCTGTCGGGCAGCCTTGCCGAAGCCGGTTTCTCATCGCCTGTCGCGGCAATCGCGGTCATGTTGCCCGGTTTTCTGATTTTGCTGTCGGCAGGCAGGCGGCTGGACGTTTTGATGACGG
>NZ_JBQCWY010000412.1:0-2668 GCF_051956955.1 Neisseria sp. P0021.S005
GGACGGAAAGTCGAACCTTCGGTGAAGTTTTCCAGCGGGCTCATTGCACCTTTGAAGCGCAACAGGCGTTTGGACATGAAAATCACCAGCGGTTTGCGGTATGAACCCAAGACTTGACGTTGCAAGAGGTGGAACATTTGCGACGCTTCAGACGGCATGATGACTTGCATATTGTTCTCAGAACACAGTTGCAACCAACGTTCTACACGTGCAGAAGAGTGCTCAGGGCCTTGACCGTCGTAACCGTGCGGCAGGATGGTGGTCAGACCGCACAAACGACCCCATTTGGTTTCGCCTGAAGACAGGAATTGGTCGATAGTTACTTGCGCGCCGTTAGCGAAGTCACCGAATTGCGCTTCCCAAATGGTCAGCTTGTCAGGAGCGGAGCAGGCAAAGCCGTACTCGAACGCCATTACGGCTTCTTCGTTCAAGATAGAGTCGATAACCAGGAACTCGCCCAAGCCTTCGCCCATGTTGCGCAGAGGAACATAAGTACCGTCGTCCCATTTTTCGCGTTTTTGATCGTGCAGAACGGCATGACGGTGTGAGAATGTACCGCGGCCGGAGTCCTCACCAGAGATACGCACGCCATGACCTTTGGTCAGCAGGCTTGCGTATGCGAGGGTTTCGGCCATACCCCAGTCGATGGCTTGTTTGCCGGATGCCATGGCTTTACGCGCTTCGATCACACGTTTTGCAGTCGGATGCAGGGCAAAGCCTTCCGGTACAGCGGTGAATTTCTCAGTAAGACGCTCAATGTCGGCGGCAGGCAAACCGGTTTCGATTTTTTCGCGCCAATCTTTGCCTTGGTATTTGCTCCAGTCGATTTGTGTGCGTTGGAAATTGCTCAACGTTGTTTGTTCAACATGTTCGCCTTTGTCCAAAGCATCACGGTAGGCTTGGATGTAACCGTCAGCCTCAGCTTGGGTTACCACGCCTTCGGCAATCAGTTGCTCGGTGTACAAAGCACGCGCACCTGGGTGTTGCGATACTTTTTTGTACATCATCGGTTGGGTCAAGGTCGGATCATCGCCCTCGTTGTGGCCCCATTTACGGTAGCAGACAACATCAACCACGATGTCTTTATGGAATTTTTTGCGGTAATCCAAGGCAGCTTGGATGGCAAAGCAAACGCGTTCAGGATCATCGCCATTCACATGGATAACCGGAGCGGAAACCATTTTCGCGATATCGGTACAGTGTACGGTTGAACGGGTATCGCGGGTATCGGAAGTCGTAAAGCCGATTTGGTTGTTGATCACGATGTGAACAGTACCGCCGGTGGTATAACCGCGTGTTTTAGACAGGTTGAATGTTGCTTGGTTAACACCCAAACCGATAAATGCGGAGTCACCATGAATCAATACCGGCAAGACTTTATCGCGGCCGTTTTCGCCCAAACGTTTTTGTTTGGCGCGTGCAGAACCTTCTACTACTGGATTAACGATTTCCAAGTGTGACGGGTTGAATGCCAAAGAAACGTGCATCGGGCCGTGTGGCGTAGCAATGTCGGAGCTGAAGCCCATGTGGTATTTCACGTCGCCGCTAGGCAATTTGATTTCGGCACGGCCTTCAAATTCGGCAAACAGATCAGCCGGTTTTTTGCCCAAAATGTTAACCAAAACATTCAGACGGCCACGGTGTGCCATACCGATGATGACTTCTTCCACGCCGTCTTTACCGGCGTTTTGAATCAAATAGTTCAAACCGGCAATGGCACTTTCGCCACCTTCGACACCGAAACGTTTTTGACCGACATATTTGGTATGCAGGTAGCGTTCCAGAGTTTCGGCAGCAGTCATTTCTTTCAAGATACGGCGTTTTTGTTCAACGTTGTAGCTTGGTGTAGACAGTACGCTTTCAAAATAATTACGAACCCAACGACGCTCTTCGGTATTTGGAATGTAGATGTACTCTACCGCGATATGGCCGCAGTAGGTTTGTTTGAGGTTACTGATGATTTGGGACAGAGGCAGTTTGCTCTGACCGGAAAAATCGCCCTCGCCCATATTGAACTGAAGTGCCATATCGGCATCTGACAGACCGTGGAATTTAGGATCGAGAGCTTCAATATTTTGAGGAGGAATACGTTTGAGCGGATCAAGTTGGGCTGCACCCACGCCTTGGATACGATAGGCAGAAATCAGTCGCAAAACGCTGACTTGCTTTTTCATCATTGCCTCATCCACACCGCCTGCGACGGCTGCGGCAATTTTCTTTTTAGCCAAAGTGGCAAATGATTCACGAATCGGTGTATGGGCAACATCGACAGCGACTGCGCCCGGCTGTTTACTCAAATCGGTAAAGTACTGTTTCCATTTTTCATCGACAGATTCCGGATTATCCAGAAACTTTTCATACAACTCCTCGATGTATGGCGCATTAGAACCAAACAGATAAGAGAAATTGAGTTTTTCGTCCATCATGGCGTGAGCTCTTTTCTTTAAAATATAAACAAAGGGTAGAATCCCGTGTTCTCCGAACGGAATTCAGGCCGTCTGAAATGACACTTTATTCTACCCTATTTCAAATCAAATTACCTGCTATCAACTTAATTAATTACGACCAACCTCATTGAAAACGGCAATTCGATTTTTTCAAACGACTTTTCAACAATATATTAATGTATTGTTTATTAGCGTTTATCTACCGGAACGTAATCGCGACG
>NZ_JBQCWY010000413.1:0-2668 GCF_051956955.1 Neisseria sp. P0021.S005
GCGCCGAATACAAACACACCGAGACCGCCCGTCCGCGCGACAGCCTGACAGTGGACAATCTGACCGGTGCCGTCAGCAAAGTTTATGCAGGCAGCACCTATCCGAATAAAACTTTCCCCGACAGCAAACGCAAAACGTTTAGCGTTTACGCACAAGACAGCCTGACTTTCGGCAACGGCATCGTCCTGACCCCGGCCCTGCGTTACGAAAAAGACAAGCTGAACACTTCGACCGACCAAGCCTATCTCAATGCCAACCCCAGCGGAACAGCGACGCGCTTCAGCGATTCCGCGCTCACGCCCAGTCTGCGCCTGAGCGTACCGATGGGCGAGCAGTTCACCGGTTTTGCTACTTATTCCCAAGGCTTCCGCACGCCACCGTTTGACAGCGCGACCATGGCGTTTGCCAACACAACCTACGGCTATGCCGTCATTCCTAATGCCAACCTCAAATCCGAACGCTCCAACAGCTTTGAATTGGGGATGAAGTTCAAAAACGAACGCGCCCGTGTGCAAGTGACCGCGTTCTACAACCGTTACCGCAACTTCATCAACCGCACTGAAATCGGTACTTCCACCGTTGGCAGACGCCCGATTATCCAGTACCAATATCAAAACCTTGATCACGTCAAAACCTACGGTGCCGAAGCTTCTGCCGCCTACAAATTCCTGCCGGGCTGGCAAGTCTCCGGCAGTATCGCTTGGATGCGCGGTGAGCAGCAGGACGGCAAACCGTTGGATTCCGCTTATCCACTCAACGGCGTTTTGGGCTTGGATTACACGCAGGAAAAATGGGGTATCGGCACCAAGCTGCGCTGGTCGAAAAAACACAGCCGCGTCAGCAGCGACACTGTTTTCCAAGCGCCGGGTTATGGCGTATGGGATATCGGCGCGTGGTATAAACCGTTTAAAAACCTTGAAATCGGCGCAAACATCTACAACGTCGGCAACAAAAAATACTGGCAGCACGCAGACGTTTCCGGCATGAGCCGTACCAGTGTGATGGACTTGTACACCGAAAGCGGCCGCAATTTCGCCGCAACCGTACAACTGAAGTTCTAATGTGATTCAACCGTTTTCAGACGGCCTGAGAAAGCGAGCAGGCCGTCTGAAAGCATTCGACAAGGAAAATCAATGAAACTCAAACTCCTCCTGCTTTCCGCGCTTATTTCGTTGGCCGGCACTGCACACGCGCAACGCATCGTCGTGTTAACCCCCGATACGGCAGACATTGTTGCCGCGCTCGGCGCATTGGACGAGATCGTCGGCCGCGATCAGACCGTTCAAAATCCGGCGTTGAAAAACAAGCCCAGTATCGGCATTCATCGCCGCCTGACGGTTGAGCCGATTGTGGCCGCCAAACCCGACATTGCCATCGGTTCATGGATGGCGCAGCCTGCCGATATTTTTGCCCACCTGCAAAAAGCAGGCATTAAAGCCGTCAATGTTGCACCCGACGACAGCATCGCCGCCTATCCGCAAAGTATCCGCAACATCGGTCAGCTTATCGGCAAAAGCGCACAGGCGGACAAGTTGGCAAGCAAGTGGCAGGCGGATATGAAACAGCAGCCTTTCAGCGGCAAACGCTACCTCTTCAGCTACGACGGACGCATCGTATCGGGCAAGAATACGGCTGCCGACGAAATCATCCGCCGCGCCGGCGGTATCAATGCCGCAGCAGCCATTGACGGCCTCAAACCGATGACGCGTGAGGCATGGATTGCGGCCAAACCCGACATCATCATTATCGCCGACCACAACACTGCCATGATAGGCAACGTCAAAACCTTTGCCGCACGTCCCGAAATCGCTGGCTCGCCTGCCGCGAAAAACGGCAAGATTTATTTGTGGAAGGCCAACGATATGTTCCGTTACGGGCTGGATACGCCGCAAGTGATTCAGCGTTTGCACGGTTTGGCGAAATAAACGCGCCTGTTTTGAAAATCCTGCCCGATTTTTGTTTTCAGACGGCCTTGATGTGTTCCTTCTTGTTGAGGAAGCAAAACGGCTGTCTTAAAAATGCCGTCTGAAACCGTCCCCTAATCCGATTAAACCGCATGATGTCATGAAACCGCATATCCTTACCCTTTGCCTGTTGCTGACTGCCGCCGCCGTTTATTTGTGCTGCGGCATCGGTTTTGGCGCGTGGGAGTCGCCGCTGGCGATGGATGAAACCGTTCGCCAAATTCGTTTACCGCGCATCTATACTGCGCTTTTGGTCGGAGCCGGTTTGTCCGCTTCGGGCGCAGCATTGCAGGCTTTATTTGAGAACCCGCTGGCCGATCCAAGTTTGATTGGAACGTCGGGCGGGGCAGCCTTGGGCGTGATTGTGTTATTGGCTTTGGGCGGCGGCGCAATGGGTGTGCCGGCGGCGGCTTTTCTTGGTGCATTGGGTGTGTGCCTGCTGATTTTGGCAGTGCACAAACTGCTCGGCGGCGGTACTTTGGGATTGCTGGTGTTGGGTTTTGTGTTGAGTGCGTTTTCGGGCGCGGTGGTCAGCATGATTTTGTTTTTATCTGACGATTTGGTATTGCGCAGTGCAACCACATGGCTGTCGGGCAGCCTTGCCGAAGCCGGTTTCTCATCGCCTGTCGCGGCAATCGCGGTCATGTTGCCCGGTTTTCTGATTTTGCTGTCGGCAGGCAGGCGGCTGGACGTTTTGATGACGG
>NZ_JBQCWY010000414.1:0-2665 GCF_051956955.1 Neisseria sp. P0021.S005
ATATCGTATTGGCCTCTTCAGACGGCCCTTTGATTCAGGAAGCGCAAGCATTGGGCATCCGTTGGCAGCCGATTGATTTTTACCAAGGTGGTCTTTTGGGTTACGTCAAAGGCATGTTTGCCTATATGAAACTGCTGAAAAAAGAGAAGCCCGATGTGATTCACTGCCAAATGGCGCGTATCGTTCCGGCCTGTGCCATTGCGGCCAAGTTTGCCTCGCCGAAAACCAAAGTGTTCTACCACGCGCGCGGCCTTAATCCGGAAACTTATCCGAAAATTGCCAAGCTTTTCGACAAGCTGGGCGTGTACATCATCGGCAACTGCAAACACGAACGTGAAAAACTCATCCGTTACGGTTTCCCTGCCAACCGCATCACCTACACCTACAATGCCCTGCACAAAGTAGATTTCGTTCCTGAAAAAACAGTCAAAGACTATGTCCAACTGGGCACGCTTTCCCGTTTGGACACCGTCCGCGCCGTGCATCTGATGTTGGATATTTTGAAGAAAATGGTTGACCGCGGTATGCCTGTACGCCTCAACGTTGCAGGTATCGGCGAAGAAATGGACAACCTCAAAGCCCAAGCCAAACGTTTAGGCATTGAAGACAAAGTCACCTTCCTCGGCGGCGTCCGCGACTTGACCGGCTACTTCAAAGAAGTCGATATTTTGGTGAACACGCCGCATTGCGTAGGCGACCACGGAGCAGGTGTCGGCAACAATATTTTGGAAGCCGGCCTTTACGACACGCCTGTCGTGACCTACAACATGGCGGGCATTTCGGAAATGGTCATTACCGGCCAAACCGGCTACTGCATTCCTTTCGGCGACGACGAAGCATTTATCGAAGCCGTCGATACACTCATCAAGCATCCAGAGTTGCGTGGTCAAATGGGTAAAGCCCTGCACAAACACGTCGAAACCTTATGCTCCGACGACGAAATCTACCGCACCACCATGGCTGCGTACGAAATGTAAGGCTATCTGAAACATGAACATTACCATCGTCGCCCCTTATTGCTCATTGCCGTCCGAGCCGCATTTCAACCGCTTCTGGTATCTTGCCGAGCTGTTGTCGCAGTCGCATGACGTGTTGCTGATTACCAGCAACTTCAAGCACTACGACAAATCTTTCAGACGGCCCGAAGATGCCAAGGCCGCCTCACAAGGCCGTCTGAAAGTCATGCTGTTGGAAGAAAGCGGATACAGCAAAAACGTGTCTTTAGGACGCTTGGCCAGCCATCACCACTTCGTCAAACATTTTGAAAAATGGTTGGAAAACTGCCGTCCGGGCGAACAAGACGTCGTCTTTTCCGCCTATCCGCTGATTGCCACCAACCTGCTGTTGGGCAAACACAAAGCTCGTTTGGGTTACAAACTGATTGTCGATGTGCAGGACGTATGGCCGGAGTCTTTCTCCTCAGTCGTACCGTTTTTGAAAAAAGTACCGCACAACCTGCTGCCCTTTGCTTCACGCGCCAACCAAGCCTACCGCTACGCCGATGCGCTGGTTGCCGTATCGCAGACTTATCTCGACCGCGCCAAAGAAGCCAATCCGAACGTACCTGGCGAAGTCGTTTATATTGGCGCGGATTTTCCCAAACTCGATGCCGCGCCTGCCAAAGATTTTAGCGACGACAAAACCCGCTTTTTCTACTTGGGCACGCTCAGTTACAGCTATGACGTGGAAACCGTGTGCAAAGGCGTTCTCAAGCTGCTGGACGCCGGCGAAAACGTCGAGTTGCACATCATGGGCGGCGGCCCTGATTTGGACAGGCTCAAACAATACGCCTGCGACGACATCAAGTTTTACGGCTACATTCCCTATGCCGAAATGATGTCGGTTGCCAAGGGCTGCGACATTGCCATCAACGCCATCCAGTCCTATTCAATGGCATCGATTACCAACAAACTCTCCGACTATATGGCTTTGCAAAAACCGATTCTGAACAGCCAAGTCAACGACGAAGTTGCCGAAGTCCTTACCCTGCTGCCGCATGCGAACTACCATTCCGGCGATGTGGACGGTTTCGTTCAAGCCGCCAAAGATATTTTGAAGCGCAAAAGCGATCCTGTTCAGTCCGAAGAAATCGTCGGCCGCTTCAAACGCGACGTTGCCTATCAAAAAATCGTCAACCTGATTGAAAGATTAGCTCATGAATAAATTTTTCAAACGCCTGTTTGACATTGTCGCCTCCGCTTCAGGACTGATTATCCTGTCGCCTGTGTTTTTGATTTTGGTGTACCTCATCCGTAAAAACCTAGGCTCGCCCGTGTTCTTCATCCAAGAGCGGCCGGGCAAAGATGGCAAGCCGTTTAAAATGATTAAATTCCGCTCCATGCGCGATGCAATCGACAAAGACGGCAACCCACTGCCGGACAGCGAACGCCTGACCGATTTCGGCAAAAAATTACGTGCCACCAGTTTGGACGAACTTCCTGAATTATGGAATGTCTTAAAAGGTGAGATGAGTCTAGTTGGCCCTCGTCCGCTGCTGATGCACTATCTGCCGTTGTACAACGACTTTCAAAACCGCCGCCACGAAATGAAACCGGGCGTGACCGGTTGGGCTCAAGTCAATGGCCGCAACGCCATTTCATGGGATGAAAAATTCGCCCACGATGTTTGGTACATCGACAACTTTAGCTTTTGGCTGGATATAAAA
>NZ_JBQCWY010000415.1:0-2664 GCF_051956955.1 Neisseria sp. P0021.S005
TTCAGACGGCCTGTATGGTTTATGCCTATTTATTAAGCACTTTTTGGAAGGTGTCGATCAGGTGTTGCGCAATGGCACGGCTGCCGAATTGTTGCAGGCAATCTTGGCGCAAACGGACGGGATCGTAGTGTGCATGGTTTTCGTAGAGGGTGAGCAAAGCTTTGGTCAGTTCCGGTATGTTTTCAATTGGTACCAACAGGCCATTGTCGGATGTGACGATGGATTGGGGGCCGCCGCAACGTGTGGCGATAACGGGCAAACCTTGCGACAGTGCTTCGATATAGACGACGCCGAAGGTCTCGGTACGGCTGGCGAGGACGAATGCGTTGCTGTGGCGCATGAGATCCAGGGTTTGGTCGGTGGTTAATGCGCCGGTAAAGGTAACGGCGTGGTTGATGCCCAAGTCGCTTGCCAGTTGTTTCAGACGGCCTTCTTCTACGCCGCCGCCGCCGATTTTGAGTTTGAGCTGCGGATAGGTTTTGAGTGCTTCGGCAAAAGCAGGCAGGAGCAGGTCGTGGCCTTTGAGGTGGCGCAGGTGGGAGACGCTGCAGAAGGTGAAGTCTTGATTGTTTTTTTCGGGGAACTCGAAATCCTGTTCAAAATTGCCGCCCAGCATATTGGGCAGGTATTGCCAGTCTGTACCGGCGTAGGTTTTTTCGAGAATGCGGCAGAAATCACGGCTGACGGCGAATCGGGTCGCGCTGTGGCGCACGGCTTCGTGCATGGACGGCCATTGGTTTTTTCGGACAAGGCCGCGTGAAATGGCGCTGCTGTGTTCGGTAATTACATAGGGAATGCCGTATTTTTTGAAGATGGCACAGGCCAAAATGGCGGCATAGTTGACGCAATGGGCGTGAATTACGTCGGGTTTGCCGTTGTCGGCGATATAGGCTTCAAAAGCTTTCATGCCTGCATTGACCCAGCGGATGCGGTCGATGTCGACAACCGGGCAGCGCGGGAAGAAATACATGCTGTCGTAGGCGTAAGTGTTGAGTCCGCCTTGCTGATGGCGGCGCAGGCCGTAGAAGCGCGAGAAGATGGTTTTCGGCTGACTTCTCAAGTAGCGGAACATGGGTACGACCATGCCGATTTTCATGCCTTCACGTTGCAGGGCTTGGGCTTGGAGACGGAAAAAGATTCCGTCCACGTCAGTTTCGGAAGAAGGATACCAAGAGGGGATAACGACAATATGCATGATGTGTTTTTTATGGAAGTAGATAACGGCGAGGCCGTCTGAAAAGAAAAGATATCTTTCAGACGGCCTTTTGTATATTTAGTTCAATCAGTTGCCGGCAACCGTCATTTTAGAAACCAAGATGGAGCCGATTTGATTGGATGAACGGCGTAATGCGTCGTCTGCCACGCCGGTGATGTCGCGGTACATATCCTGCAAACGTCCGGCAATGGTGATTTCCTGAACCGGATAGGCAATGACGCCGTTTTCCACCCAAAAACCGGCCGCGCCGCGCGAGTAGTCGCCGGTAATGCCGTTGACGCCTTGTCCCATCAATTCGGTAACCAGCAAACCTGTTCCCATTTCTTTCAACAGGTCGGCCTGCGTGGCGTGGGTGTGGTTCAGATACAGATTGTGCGCACCGCCGGCGTTGCCCGTTGTCTGCATACCGAGTTTTTTCGCGCTGTAACTGCTGAGGAAATAGCCTTCGACGATACCGTCTTTCACCACAAAACGCGGCTGCGTGGACACGCCCTCGGCATCGAAATAAGTGCTGCGGAACGAGCGCAGGATATGCGGTTCTTCGCGAAGGCTGAGAAATTCGGGAAGCACCTGTTTGCCGATACTGTCAATCAGGAAGCTGCTTTGGCGGTAGAGCGCGCCGCCGCTGAGTGCGCCGATAAGGTGGCCGATTAAGCCGACTGCGACAGTGGTATCAAACAGTACGGGATAGCTGCCGGTCGGAACGCTGCAGCTATTCAGACGGCGTAAAGTCCGTTCGGCTGCAGTTTGGCCGATGAGTTCGGGCGCGTCCATGTCTTCTTGACGGCAGGAAGAATCATACCAATAGTCGCGCTGCATGCCGTGTTCGTCGCTGGCGACCACGCTGCAAGAAATGCTGTGGTGCGTGCTTTGCTGGTGTGCGGCAAAGCCGTGGGTGTTGCCGTAAACATATTGGTAATGGCCGGTATGAACCGATGCGCCTTCGGAATTTTCAATGCGTTTGTCCGTTGACAGAGCGGCCTGTTCGCATTGCTTGGCCAAATCAATGGCGGATTCGGTACTCAAATCCCATTCGTGGTAGCGGTCGAGGTCGCCGATATGGGTTGCCATCAAGGCAGCGTCGGCAAGGCCGGCGCAATCGTCTTCGGCGGTATAGCGTGCAATATCGATGGCGGCTTTGACCGTATCTTGCAGGGCGCGTTCGGAAAAGTCGGCAGTGCTGGCTCGGCCTTTGCGTTGGCCGACATAGACCGTAATGTCTAAAGATTTGTCTTGTTGGAACTCGATTTGTTCGATTTCGCCCAAGCGCACGCTGACGCTTTGACCGAGCGACTCGCTGAAATCGGCTTCGGCCGCGGTGGCGCCGGATTGTTTGGCCAAATCCAGCGTGTGTCCGCACAAGCGCAACAGCTCGTCCGGTGTGTGGTTAAACAGCATAAAAAGGTTTCCTGACAGGGTTTTGCGGCATTTTAACCGTTTCAGACGGC
>NZ_JBQCWY010000416.1:0-2662 GCF_051956955.1 Neisseria sp. P0021.S005
AAGACTTCAATGCCTTAGAACAAATTAAAGCACGCTATCTTGGTAAAACCGGCGAATTGACCGGACTTTTGAAAACTTTGGGTCAAATGTCTCCTGAAGAGCGTAAAACCATAGGCGCGCACATCAACGAATGTAAAAATCAGTTTCAGACGGCATTTAATAGCAAACGCGATGCCCTGAATGAAGCCAAGCTGCAAGCTCAATTGGCTGCAGAGGCCTTGGATATTACTTTGCCGGGCCGTGCACAAGAACATGGCGGTTTGCATCCAGTTACTTTGACTTTGCAACGTGTGGTTGAGCTGTTTCACGGTATGGGTTTTGAAGTGGCGGACGGCCCTGAAATCGAAGACGATTTCCATAATTTCCAAGCCTTGAATATTCCTGCAAATCACCCAGCGCGTGCGATGCAAGATACTTTCTATGTTGAAAATGGCGACGTTTTGCGCACACACACTTCGCCTATTCAAATCCGCTATATGCTCGACAAAAAAGAGCCACCTATCCGCATTATTGCTCCCGGCCGCGTTTACCGCGTGGACAGTGATGCCACTCACTCGCCTATGTTCCATCAGGCCGAAGGTTTGTGGGTAGAAGAGGGTGTGACTTTTGCCGACTTGAAAGCAGTGTTCACTGACTTTATCCGTCGCTTCTTTGAACGCGATGACCTGCAAGTACGTTTCCGTCCGTCTTTCTTCCCGTTCACCGAGCCTTCTGCCGAAATCGACATCATGGGCGAAAACGGCAAATGGTTGGAAGTCGGCGGTTGCGGTATGGTACATCCTAACGTGTTGAAAAACGTCGATATCGACCCTGAAAAATATACCGGTTTCGCTTTCGGTATCGGTCTCGACCGCTTTGCCATGTTGCGCTACAACGTCAATGACTTGCGTTTATTCTTCGATAACGATTTGAACTTTTTGAAGCAGTTTAAATAAATTTCAGATGGTCTTTTGATAGTCCGTCTGAAAAGTGAATAGATATTACTGATTTCGTCTGATAAAAATTTGTTTCAGACGGCCTGATAGTAGAGAAAATAATATGCAATTTCCTTATTCATGGCTGAGAACCCAAGCCAATCCTGATCTTTCTGCCGATAAACTGGAACATCTTTTGACCATGGCCGGTTTGGAAGTGGAAGAAATCGATACTGCTGCCCCTGCTTTCAGTGGCGTGGTTGTTGCCGAAGTAAAATCCGTTGAAAAACACCCTGATGCAGACCGTTTGAACGTTACCCAAGTTGATGCCGGTACGGGCGAGTTGGTTCAGATTGTTTGTGGTGCGCCGAATGTCAAGCCGGGCATTAAAGTGCCGTGTTCGTTGCCAGGTGCCGTTTTGCCGGGCAATTTCAAAATTAAGCCGACTAAAATGCGTGGTGTGCCATCAAACGGTATGCTGTGTTCGACCAATGAACTGGGTTTGCCTGATGACGGTGTAGACGGCCTGCACATTCTGCCTGAAGATGCGCCTGTCGGTACCAATATCCGTGAATACTTGGATTTGGACGATACGCTGTTTACATTGAAAATTACGCCTAACCGCGCTGATTGCTTGAGTGTTAAGGGTATTGCGCGTGAGGTTTCTGCGTTGACTCAATGTGCGTTTACGCCTGTTGAAATTCAGACGGCCTCTATCGACAGTGAGAAAAAACAGGCTGTCCGTATTGATACACCGGCCGATTGCGGTCGTTTTATCAGCCGCATTATTGAAAATGTCAATGCGAAAGCGGCTACACCCGATTGGATGAAACAACGTTTGGAACGCAGCGGTATCCGCAGCATTTCCGCATTGGTGGACATTGGCAACTATGTGATGCTGGAAATCGGTCAGCCTATGCATGTTTTCGATGCTGACAAGCTGTCAGGCAGCTTGATTGTCCGCCGTGCTCAAAATGGTGAGACTTTGGCGTGTCTGAATGAGAAGACGGTTACTTTGGCGGACAATACACTGGTGGTCGCTGATGAAAAAGGTGCGTTGAGCTTGGCCGGCTTGATGGGCGGCGAGGCAAGCGCGGTTTCTGATGAGACGCAAAATATTGTGTTGGAAGCTGCTTGGTTTGCCCCGGAGATTATTGCAGGTAAATCCCGTCAATACGGTTTTGGTTCGGATTCTTCTTTCCGTTTTGAGCGTGGTGTGGATTGCCGCTTGCAAGCTGATGCCATTGAGCGTGCTACCGAATTGGTGTTGCAGATTTGTGGTGGCGCAGCCGGTGAAATGGTTGAAGCACAAGGCAAATTGCCCGAGGCAAAACAGGTCGAATTGCGTTTAGGCCGTCTGAAAACGGTATTGGGCGTTGAAGTCCCTGCCGATCAAGTCGAAATTATCTTGCAACACTTGGGTTTGAAGCCTGAGAAAACTGCAGAAGGCTTCCGTGTCACTTCTCCTAGCTTCCGTTTCGACATCGAAATCGAAGCCGATTTGATTGAAGAAATCGGCCGCGTTTACGGTTATGAAAATATTCCCGACGACTATACTTCAGGCCGTCTGAAAATGTTGGCTTTGCCTGAAACCAAACGTCCGCGTTTTGCGGTTTATAATGAAATGGCGGCTCGCGGTTACCGCGAAGTGGTCAGCTATGCGTTTGTGGATGAGCAATGGGAGCAAGACTTTGCTGCCAATACCAATCCTATCCGCCTGCAAAATCCGTTGGCGGCGCAGTATGCCG
>NZ_JBQCWY010000417.1:0-2662 GCF_051956955.1 Neisseria sp. P0021.S005
CGGCATACTGCGCCGCCAACGGATTTTGCAGGCGGATAGGATTGGTATTGGCAGCAAAGTCTTGCTCCCATTGCTCATCCACAAACGCATAGCTGACCACTTCGCGGTAACCGCGAGCCGCCATTTCGTTATAAACCGCAAAACGAGGGCGTTTGGTTTCAGGCAAGGCCAACATTTTCAGACGGCCTGAAGTATAGTCGTCAGGAATATTCTCATAACCGTAAACGCGGCCGATTTCTTCAATCAAATCGGCTTCGATTTCGATGTCGAAACGGAAGCTAGGAGAAGTAACACGGAAGCCTTCTTCGGTTTTCTCAGGCTGCAAACCCAAGTGTTGCAAGATAATTTCGACTTGCTCGGCAGGGATTTCAACGCCCAATACCGTTTTCAGACGGCCTAAACGCAATTCGACCTGTTTTGCCTCGGGCAATTTGCCTTGTGCTTCAACCATTTCACCGGCTGCACCACCGCAAATCTGCAACACCAATTCGGTAGCACGCTCAATGGCATCAGCTTGCAAGCGGTAATCCACACCACGCTCAAAACGGAAAGAAGAATCCGAACCAAAACCGTATTGACGGGATTTACCCGCAATAATCTCCGGAGCAAACCAAGCAGCTTCCAGTACGATATTTTGCGTGTCATCTGAAACCGCGCTTGCCTCGCCGCCCATCAAGCCGGCCAAGCTCAACGCACCTTTTTCATCAGCGACCACCAGTGTATTGTCAGCCAAAGTAACCGTCTTCTCGTTCAGACACGCCAAAGTCTCGCCATTTTGAGCACGGCGGACAATCAAACTGCCTGACAGCTTGTCAGCATCGAAAACATGCATAGGCTGACCGATTTCCAGCATCACATAGTTGCCGATGTCCACCAATGCGGAAATGCTGCGGATACCGCTGCGTTCCAAACGTTGTTTCATCCAATCGGGAGTAGCCGCTTTCGCATTGACATTTTCAATAACGCGACTGATAAAACGGCCGCAGTCGGCCGGTGCGTCAATACGGACAGCCTGTTTTTTCTCACTGCCGATAAAGGCCGTCTGAATTTCAACAGGCCTAAACGCACATTGAGTCAACGCAGAAACCTCACGCGCAATACCCTTAACGCTCAAGCAATCAGCGCGGTTAGGCGTAATTTTCAACGTAAACAGCGTATCGTCCAAATCCAAGTATTCACGGATATTGGCACCGACAGGCGCATCTTCAGGCAGAATGTGCAGACCGTCTACACCATCATCAGGCAAACCCAGTTCATTGGCCGAACACAGCATACCGTTTGATGGTACGCCGCGCATTTTAGTCGGCTTAATTTTAAAGTTACCCGGCAAAACGGCACCCGGCAACGAACACGGCACTTTAATACCCGGCTTGACATTTGGCGCACCACAAACAATCTGAACCAACTCGCCCGTACCGGCATCAACTTGGGTAACGTTCAAACGGTCTGCATCAGGATGTTTTTCAACAGATTTTACTTCGGCAACAACCACGCCACTGAAAGCAGGGGCGGCAGTATCGATTTCTTCCACTTCCAAACCGGCCATGGTCAAAAGATGTTCCAGTTTATCGGCAGAAAGATCAGGATTGGCTTGAGTTTTCAGCCACGAATAAGGAAATTGCATATTATTTTCTCTACTATCAGGCCGTCTGAAACAAATTTTTATCAGACGAAATCAGTAATATCTATTCACTTTTCAGACGGCCTATCAAAAGACCATCTGAAATTTATTTAAACTGCTTCAAGAAGTTCAAATCGTTATCGAAGAACAAGCGCAGGTCATTGACGTTGTAGCGCAACATGGCAAAACGGTCGAGACCGATACCGAAAGCGAAACCGGTATATTTTTCAGGGTCGATATTCACATTTTTCAACACGTTAGGATGTACCATACCGCAACCACCTACTTCCAACCATTTGCCATTCTCACCCATAATGTCGATTTCGGCAGAAGGCTCAGTAAACGGGAAGAAAGACGGACGGAAACGTACTTGCAGGTCATCGCGTTCAAAGAAGCGACGGATAAAGTCAGTGAACACTGCTTTCAAATCGGCAAAAGTGACACCCTCTTCTACCCACAAACCTTCGGCCTGATGGAACATAGGCGAGTGAGTGGCATCACTGTCCACACGGTAAACACGGCCGGGAGCAATAATACGGATAGGCGGCTCTTTTTTGTCGAGCATATAGCGGATTTGAATAGGCGAAGTGTGTGTGCGTAAAACGTCTCCGTTTTCAACATAGAAGGTATCTTGCATCGCACGCGCGGGGTGATTTGCAGGAATATTCAAGGCTTGGAAATTGTGGAAATCGTCTTCGATTTCAGGGCCGTCCGCCACTTCAAAACCCATACCGTGAAACAGCTCAACCACACGTTGCAAAGTCAAAGTCACTGGGTGCAAACCGCCATGCTCTTGTGCACGGCCCGGCAAAGTAATATCCAAGGCTTCTGCAGCCAATTGGGCTTGCAGCTTGGCTTCATTCAGGGCATCGCGTTTGGCATTAAAAGCCGTCTGAAACTGATTTTTGCATTCATTGATGTGCGCGCCTATGGTTTTACGCTCTTCAGGAGACATTTGACCCAAAGTTTTCAAAAGTCCGGTCAATTCGCCGGTTTTACCAAGATAGCGTGCTTTAATTTGTTCTAAGGCATTGAAGTCTT
>NZ_JBQCWY010000418.1:0-2661 GCF_051956955.1 Neisseria sp. P0021.S005
TTGTGCATATTGTAGGAAGTAATGGTAACTGGACGGGGAGACATGATGTGTGATGAAGCGGTTTATTTGTTTTAGTATAGCACCGGAGCGTGTGGTTTTACGGCAATTTTGGTTATACTTGTTTAAAGAATAAAACGGCGTTTTGACAGGGAATTTCCCAATCAAAACGCCTTCTGTTTTTCAGACGGCCTTGAGTCCGAATCAGTTGTTGATTACTTCAACATTGGTCTCAAAAGTAACGGTATGTTGGTATTTAGAGGCGGTTTTGCGTTTCGGATAAGGATATTTAGAAACGCTTTTCACTGCGCGTTCGTCCATTTCAGGATTGCCGCTGGATTGAATGATATTCACGCGGTCAACGTTGCCGGCAGGAGTTGTGAAGACATCCATCAAAACGGTTTTAACGCTGCCGTTTTGCGCTTTCATGGCTTCCAGAGTTTCGGTATCGGCTGCTTGTGCAGTACCGAATACAGCGGCAAACAACAGGGCTGAGGCGAGGAGTTTAGTCGTTTTCATGTTTTAGTCCTTATTAGGTTGTGGTTAGGTTAAATATTTCAGACGGCCTGATTCGTCGTTATTTGAAATTCAAAATCGGCCAACCTTTTGCTTTGGCTTCTTTTTCCAGCTCTGCATCCGGATTGACGGCGACAGGTTCGTCCACAATACGCAGCAACGGCAAATCGTTTTTGGAGTCGCTGTAAAAATAAACCTTACCGTAGCTTTCAAAGGTCTCGCCTCGCTCGGCAAGCCATTGGTTCAATCGGGTAATTTTGCCTTCTTTCAGGCTGGGCGTACCGACATAGTTGCCGGTATATCGGCCGTCTTCACCGGTTTCAAGCTGTGTGCCGATGACGTTGTGAATACCGAAAAGATGGCAGATAGGGGTAATGATAAATTCGTTGGTCGAAGAAATAACCAACATTTCATCGCCCGCCATTTGATGGCTTTGCACCAACATACGCTGCATCGGAGAAATGTGTGGAACAATATATTCGGCCATAAACTCGCGATGAAACTCAGCCAATTCTTCCTTGCTGAAACGGGCTAAAGGCGCGAGATGGAATTTGAGGAAGGCATCGATATCAAGACAACCGTTTTGATAGTCTTGGTAGAACTTTTCATTTTGCGCCTCGGTTTCAGCCGCATCGACTATGCCTTTTTTAATCAGGTATTGCGGCCAAGAGTGATCCGAATCGGTATTGATTAAGGTATTGTCGAGGTCGAAAATGGCAAGGTTTTTCATTGGGTTTCCTGTTGTTTTAAAAGCTGGCGCAAAAGCGGCAAAGTAATGCGCTTGCCCATCATAACGGCGTAATTGTCGAGGGTATCGAGCATTTGCATCAGGCTGTCCATATCGCGCCGCCAATGGTTCAGCAGGTATTCGAAAATTTCTGGATCGATGGTTACCTGACGGATAGCCGCCATGCTGACGAGCGCATCGATTTTTTCCCGGTCGGTCAACGGTTTGACTTCGTAAACCAAGCAATACGCCATGCGTGTGCGCAGGTCTTCACGGATAACGAGTTGCTGCGGCGTATATTCGGAACTCAAAAGCAAAAAGCCTTTGCCGCTGTTGCGGAAGCGGTTGAAGATGGCAAACAGTAAAGCCTGTTCTTCATTATTAAGCTTTTCGATTTGGTCAATGGCAAGATATTCCGCATCCAACGCGGTTTCTGTCAGCGGCGTGGCGGCGGCATCAATATAGATGGCATTTCGTCCGGCATCGAGCGCCTGTGCGACCCATGCCTGCAAGAGATGGCTTTTGCCTGCGCCCTCTTCGCCCCAAACATAGATAAATTGCCCATGTTTGTGCTGCAACACATACACCAGCTCGGCATTTTCTGTTCCCAGAAATTTGTCGAAGCCGGGATAATCATGGCTGGCAAAATCGAAGATGAGCTGGTTCACAAAGGCGTACCGGTTAGGTTGAAATCGGCTTTATTTTACGTTGTTTTGCCGTCCACCATCAAGGATAAAGGCCGTCTGAAGCCTATACCTGCAACATATCTGCACTTCTAAACATATCTTGACGCGCTCACGGCATTGGTTTTATTCCGCTTTGGTTTTACAATGTCGAACTTCTGGCCGAAACATTTGTCTGTTCTTTTTCAGACGGCCTTTTTATTTGGGGAACCCTAGTGATTTCTACCCTTATTGATTTCATCCTCCATATCGACCAACACCTTGTCCACCTTTCCGCCCAATACGGCCCGTGGATTTACGCGATTTTGTTTGTTGTGATTTTCTGCGAAACTGGTTTGGTCGTAACGCCATTTTTACCCGGCGACTCGCTGCTTTTTGCCGCCGGCGGTATTGCGGCCATCGGCGGCATGAACATCCACGTCATGGTATTGCTGCTCTTGGCGGCCGCTATTTTAGGCGATGCGGCCAACTTTATGATTGGCAAGTATTTTGGACAAAAACTGTTTGCCAATCCTGATTCCAAAATTTTCCGCCGTTCGTATTTGGAAAAAACCCATGCGTTCTATGAAAAACATGGCGGCAAAACCATCATCATTGCGCGCTTTGTGCCGATTGTGCGGACGTTTGCGCCATTTGTCGCCGGTATGGGCGATATGCACTACGCGACGTTTATCCGTTACAACATTATCGGCGCGGTGTTGTGGGTATTGTCGTTTTCCTATGCAGGCTACTTCTTCG
>NZ_JBQCWY010000419.1:0-2652 GCF_051956955.1 Neisseria sp. P0021.S005
TTAAAAGCAGACCTTATAATACCGCGTTTCCATTTATAACAAAGGGCTGCCCACCGGGCAGAACACACAACACCATGATTACCGTAAACACTTTGCAAAAAATGAAAGCAGAGGGCGAGAAAATCGCCATGCTGACCGCTTATGAATCCAGCTTTGCCGCGCTGATGGACAATGCCGGCGTAGATGTATTGCTGGTCGGCGATTCTTTGGGCATGGCGGTGCAAGGTCGTCAGTCCACTTTGCCGGTGAGCTTGCAGGATATGTGCTACCACACTGAATGCGTGGCTCGCGGCACTCAAAATGCCATGATTGTCAGCGACTTGCCGTTTGGTGCGTATCAGCAGAGCAAAGAGCAGGCATTTGCGGCGGCGGCCGAATTGATGGCGGCTGGCGCGCATATGGTCAAACTCGAAGGCGGCGTCTGGATGGCGGAGACCACTGAATTTCTGCAAATGCGCGGCATTCCTGTTTGCGCGCACATCGGCCTGACCCCGCAATCCGTGTTTGCATTCGGCGGCTATAAAGTTCAAGGCCGCGGCGACAAGGCGGAAGCGTTGCTCAACGACGCTAAAGCACATGATGCGGCAGGTGCGGCAATCGTATTGATGGAATGCGTTCCTGCAGAGTTGGCGAAAAAAGTAACCGAGACAGTTTCTTGCCCAACCATCGGTATTGGCGCAGGCGTGGATTGCGACGGTCAGGTTTTGGTGATGCACGATATGCTCGGCATTTTCCCCGGTAAAACCGCCAAATTCGTGAAAAACTTTATGCAGGGTAAAGACAGCGTTCAAGCTGCGGTCAAAGCCTATGTGGATGAAGTCAAAGCAAAAACGTTCCCGTCTGTCGAACATACGTTTGCCGGATAAAATAAAAACCAGGCCGTCTGAAACTTATTTCAGACGGCCTTTTTAATGAATAAAAGCGTATAATCGGCGCGTGATTTCCGTTGATGAAACAGCGGAAAAGATAAAGGATTTTTCAAACCATGCAAATCATTCATACGATTAAAGAATTGCGCGAGTGGCGCAAAACTGCCGGAAAAGTGGCATTTGTACCGACTATGGGCAATCTGCACGAAGGCCATCTTGCGCTGGTGCGCGAAGCGAAAAAACGTGCCGATAACGTTGTGGTCAGTATTTTTGTCAACCGCCTGCAATTCGGACAAGGCGAAGATTTCGACAAATATCCGCGCACTTTGCAGCAAGATGCCGACAAATTGGCAGGTGAGGGCGTTGCCGTCGTATTTGCGCCTGATGAAAAAGAGCTGTATCCGAATGTGGAACAACGTTTCAATGTCGAGCCTCCACACCTGCAAAACGAATTGTGCGGCAAATTCCGTCCGGGCCATTTCCGCGGCGTTGCGACCGTTGTGACTAAGTTGTTCAACATTGTTCAACCTGATACCGCCTGTTTCGGCAAAAAAGACTATCAGCAGCTGGCGATTATCAAAGGCTTTGTCGAAGACTTGAATTTCAATATCGAAATCGTTCCGGTCGACACCGGCCGCGCTTCAGACGGCCTGGCACTTTCCAGCCGCAACCAATATTTGAGCGAAGCAGAGCGCGCAGAAGCGCCCCGCCTCTATCAAGAGTTGCAAAACATTGCCGCCGCCTTGAAAAACGGCAATCTAGATTACGCCCAGCTCGAGGCTGAATGTATCCGCCGTTTGACCGATGCCGGCTGGGTGGTTGATTACGTTGAAATCCGCCATGCACACAGCTTGGCAGTGGCTCATGTCGGCGATAAAGAATTGGTGGTGCTTGCCGCCGCCCGTTTGGGTACCACGCGCCTGATTGATAATTTGGAAGTGGCTTTGGCTTAAAACCAAGCTGCTGGTAAAGGCCGTCTGAAACCTGTTTTTCAGACGGCCTTTTGTTACAATAACGCTTTTGCGTTTCTAAGGTTTTTCCATGTCTAAACCCACTGTTTCCCCGATGATGCAGCAGTATCTCGACATCAAATCACAACACGCCGACAAGCTGGTGTTTTACCGCATGGGCGATTTTTACGAGCTGTTTTTGGATGACGCGGTGGAAGCGGCGAAGCTGTTGGACATCACTCTGACCACGCGCGGGCAGATGGACGGCGTGCCGATTAAGATGGCGGGCGTGCCGTTTCACGCGGCGGAGCAGTATCTGGCGCGACTGGTGAAGATGGGCAAAAGCGTGGCGGTGTGCGAGCAGGTAGGCGAAGTCGGCGCGGGCAAAGGGCCGGTGGAGCGCAAAGTCGTGCGCATCGTGACGCCCGGCACGCTGACCGACGCGGCGTTTTTGGAAGACAAGGAAACCAACCGCATCGCGGCGGTGAACGCGGATAAAAAACACATCGCCATCGCGTGGGCATCTTTGCAAAGCGGCGAATTCAAAACCAAGCTGACGACGGCGGACAAACTTGCCGACGAGCTGGCGCGTTTGCAGGCGGCGGAAATCCTGTTGCCCGAAGGCAAAAGCCTGCCTGACGGTTTTCAGACGACCTCCGCCAACATTACGCGCCTGAACTCGTGGCAGTTTGCCGCCGACGCCGGCGCGAAATTGTTGACCGAATACTTCGGCTGCCAAGACTTGCATGGCTTCGGTTTGGACGGCAAGGAACACGAAGCCGCCGTCGGTGCGGCGGGCGCGCTGTTGAACTACATCCGCCTGACGCAAAACC
>NZ_JBQCWY010000420.1:0-2648 GCF_051956955.1 Neisseria sp. P0021.S005
GGCATCGGCTACACCGGCGGCACCATCCGCGACTTAAGCCAACGCGCCCTCGACTACACGCCGCCGCTGCCCGACAACGCGCCCGAATCCGAACGCAAACAATACGGCCAAGCCGACCGCTTCAGCCACTTTATCGACGACGAACTCTCCGCCCTGCTCGACAGCAAATACCGCATCGATACCCAAAACCAAGCCGTCTTCGGCCATTCTTTCGGCGCCTTGTACGGCCTCTATTCCCTGTTCACCCGCCCCGAACGCTTCCGCCATTATTTGCTGGTGTCGCCGTCTATCTGGTGGCAAGACCGCCGTGTACTCGATTGGCTGCCCGGCACATTGCCGCAAGGAATCGGCATCCGCCTCGGTGCAGGCGAACATGAAGGCAGAAACAACCGTCCCGACCAAACCAGCCGCGGCATGGTTGCACAAGCCAAAATCCTTGCCGGCACTTTGCACCATCTCGGCGCAGATGTCCGCTTCACCCTCTACCCCAACGCCAATCACGGCAACGCCCCGTTTTACGCCCTGACCGACTGCATCGAATATTTGCGCAGCGCATGGCAGCGTTGAAGCAGGTTTGCCAAACATTGAGGCCGTCTGAAACGCAAACTTAGAAGCGTATTGAACCTATTGGATCGATCTAAAATCCAATTATAAAAAGGCCGAGACCTTTGCAATAACATAGACCTTTGCAATAACATAGGTTGAGACCTTTGCAAAGGTCTCGGGGCATGAAAAAGGGAGAGGCTACCTGAAAAATAGATTTTCAGGTAGCCTCAAACCGGTTTGGCATGCATCCGAAACGGAAAATTTGAGCGGTTACATACCTTGGGTTGGTGGCAGTGTTATTTCAACTTGGCTGCCAATTTGTCGAATTTTTGTTTGATGTCGGCCTTGAAGGCTTCCACTTTCTCTTTGCGCTCGGCTTTGCGCTGTTTTTTCCAAGCTTCGTGTGCCTGACGTGCCACTTCTTCCTGCGCTTCTATTGCTGCCAATACGTCCTGTTGGGCAACGGCTACATCTTGTCGGAGAATAACGGTTTTGAAACGGTGGAAGAAAGCATCCAATACAGCTTCGTTGGATTCTTGCGCCAAAATAATGATCGCAGTACTGCCGTTATCCAGTTTTTTGGCTGTATTTTCTAGCAACGCCCCCTCTCCCAATGTTTGGGCAGTGCCTACATCACTGCCGATGAGTGCGCCAGTAGCTCCACCCAACAGAACACCGATAGGACCGCCGAGGATGCCGACCAGCGAACCAATGAGGCCGCCCGTCCATGCGCTTTCGGCCGTATTGGCGGTAAAGTCGGTGCTTTCTGCTGGGATAATCAGGTCATTTTCCTTTTTAATCAAAACGGCTTGTGCCACCAAAGCATCTGTTATCTGCGAGTAAGCTTTCAATTCAGAAAAGGCTTGATAAGCTTCGCTGGAGATGTCGAATAAGGCAACGATGATGTTTTGTTTCATAAGTCCACTCCCGTAGATTGAAAGATTTAAGAACATACAAGTTGTATGCAGTGTCATTGTAAATTACAAGGGGGGGGGGAACAATGCGGCAAACAGAACTTTACCTATGTACAGCCTGTAGAACCGGCAAACGGATAACGAACAATACCCAGCCTTTTGCCTGTAGGAAATCGTCGCATCGTTCACACCACAGGTTGAGAGAAATAAGCCTGCAAGACCTCAAGCATCGTCTGAAATCCGTTTCCACTCCAACGCTAAATCGTACAAGGCTTTTTTGCTTTCGCCGGTAATCTTGGCGGCAAGCTCGGCGGCTTGTTTGGTCGGCAACTCGGCCGCAAGGATTTTCATGGTATTTTGTGCCGCCTCGGGTAAATCGCTGTGTTTCTCTTTTACCGCAGGGTGCAACACCAGCACCATCTCGCCACGCGTTTGATTGCTGTCGTTTTTAAGGGCGGCTTGGATTTCGGCAACCGTGCCGCTGAGGAAGGTTTCAAACGTTTTGGTAATTTCTCGCGCCAAAGTCAAACGGCGTTCGGGAAACTGTGCGGCCATATCCGCAAGGCTTGCTTCGATACGGTGTGGCGTTTCAAACATCACAATCGGAAAATCGGCTTCCGCCCATTTGGCCAACAGCTTTTGACGTTCGCCGGCTTTAGGCGGCAGGAAACCGTTGAAGTAAAAATCGGATTCCGTCACACCTGCCACGCTCAACGCCCCCATGACCGCGCTTGCGCCGACCACAGGCACCACTTTAAATCCGGCTTCGCGCACGCGGGCGGCAAGTTTCGCACCGGGATCGCAAACCGCAGGTGTGCCCGCATCCGAAACTTGGGCGACACTCAGGCCGTCTGAAAGATAGGCGATGATTTTATCGGCCATTTGCTGCTCGTTGTGTTCGCGCACGCTCACGAGTTTGCCCTGAATGCCGTACGCACTCAAAAGCTGGGCGGTAACACGGGTGTCCTCGGCGCAGATAATGTCGGCCTTTTGCAGCACGGCCAGCGCGCGCAGCGTTATGTCGGCTAAATTGCCGATGGGTGTGGCGACAACGTATAATGTCTGTTTTTCGATGCTGTCGACGGCTTTTTGCAGGTGTTTTGTGTACATAGATTCAAGGCCGTCTGAAACGGCGTCTCTTTAAAAACAATGATTATATAACGGGTAAACTTTTCATGCGCTTAAACC
>NZ_JBQCWY010000421.1:0-2645 GCF_051956955.1 Neisseria sp. P0021.S005
GGCTTGGACGGCTTCTTGCGCCCAATAGCTGGATTGATAGGTATTGGTTTCCACATAAACGGCAGGCAGCTCTTCGGAAATACGCTCGACTTTGAAATCGGTCTGTGCAGGTTGAGGGTAGGTAATGGCGTATGCGGTCATGATGCCTGAAGCCGGCAGCAGAAACGCTAAGAGGGTTGCTTTAAATCGAGTGGAATATTTGTTTTTAATCACGCGTTATCCTTAATGGGGCGGTCTGTTTTTTGAGGTTTGCAGAATGCCGGCACATCCGGTCTGCCGCGACCGCCTGCTGGTTTAAACAGTTTTGGGGATAAAGGACTTTGAGTCTTTTTTCCGATCTGAAAATCAGGTTTTCATTCGGAATAAATGAGGTCGTGTTTGAGATTGACGTTATTATCAGGGCTATTGTGTTGATTTACACCCTGTTTTTCTGAAATTTACGCCACGCATTCTAGCATGACAGCCCGTTTTTTCCAAACCGACCGTCTGAACGGCTCTTTTTCAGGGCGTGAGGGCAAGGTTCCGAAACGCATCATTTGTCGCGTAAAATAACGGTTTTCCTATCTATTTGCGCTTATGAAGCTGACCCTCGCCCTCCCCTCGCTCAACCGCTTTGCCGACGAATCCGTGCCTGCGCTTGCCTTACCTGCTTTTAACCATCTTTTGCGTTACGGCATATTACGCAAAGAAACACTCAAGCCGTCTGAATTTTACGGACGCCATTTGTGGAGCGGCAGCCTTATTGCCCAAGTGCAACGTTTACGCCACACAAACCAAAAACGCGCGGCCGCTTTTGCCTCTCCGGTTTGGCAACAAATGGGCATGCACCATGTCAACATTATCAGCGGCGAGTTTATCGGCATCCCAAAAGAGGAGGCTCAGCGGTTATGTGCGGATTTGTCGGCGTTTTATCAAGATAAAGATTGGCAATTCGAGCCGCTTTGCGAAAGTATGTGGCTGCTCAGTATGTCGAAGATTGAAGATTGGGGCGCGGAATGTGTTTTGGATGTGTGCGGGCAGCCGGAAATGGACGGTCAGGCACATGGCGAAGATGCGGTGTCTTGGTTGGCCATGCAGACGGAAATCCAAATGTTTCTCCACACGCATCCGATTAACCAAGCGCGTGAACAACAAGGCTTTCCGGAAATCAACGGTTTATGGCTGTGGAATGACGCGGACGGTACACAGTCTGCGGATATTGTCGCTTCAGACAGCGCATGGGCGCGTTTTTCAGATACGCCCAAAATCAATGCACCATACGATTTGAAGGCTTGGTTTGAGATGGTTCAAGAAACAGGCAGCACAGTTTCAGACGGCCTTATCTTTTTGGACGACTTGGTTTCCACCTTGCAGACAGGCGATGTTTGGGCATACAAAGATATTTTGGAAAGCTGGGAAACCCGTTGGTTTGCGCCTTTATGGGACGCACTCGCTTCAGGCCGTCTGAAAACCGTGTGCATTGCCACAGACGGCGAAAACGGCGGCACGCTGGAAATCGGCCGCCGTTCCAAATGGGCATTTTGGCGCAAAGCTAAACCGTTTAACGGATCGTGGTAAGCGGTTTTAAGCCTCCAACGCCTCCAATTTGGCAGAAATTTTATCCCACACATCCTGCAACGGAATCGCTCTCAACAGACGTGTCGGATCGTTAGTGTCGATACTGTCAGGATGCGGTAATTCGGCATAATCGCCGGCATAAATGACTTCGGCCTGCTCGGAATACGGACGCCATTTATCCACCCATGACGCGCCAAACAAAGCAATTTGCGGTTTATCCAAAGCAGCAGCGATGTGCATCGGTGCAGAATCGACACCGACAAACAGTTTGGCTCCCTCAATGGCCGCCGCCAATTCACGCAGGCTCAAGCATCCGGACAACACATATACTTTTCTGCCTTCCGGAATATTCAGACGGCCTATAATTTCCTGAAGCATGTATTGTTCGACAGTGTCGGGAGAAGCAGTCAACACGACATTCTGCCCGCTGTTGAGCAGAAGCTGTACGATGGCGGCATTCTTGCCGTCTTCCCAACATTTGAAATGCCAACGCGCACCCGGGTGCAACAACACATAATCTTCGCCGCTCCAACCCTGCTCACGCAATTTCTGCCGCATGCTTTCCCTTGCATCTTGCGCCACCCAAAGGCGTACTTTCGCATCGGCCACGTCTTCCGGCTGGATAAGCGGCGCAAGGATATTCAATTGGTTCTCAACGATATGATGGCTGGTATCAAGCTCATGGTTGATAAAATCATGACAGAAACGCCACCAGAATCCGTCACGCTTGATGCAGTCCAAACCCACGCTGCAACGGGCGCACAGTTTGGCGATTACCGCCGCGCGCCATTGATCGGACAGGTTGAAAGCCCAGTCATAATCACGCGCCTTCAGCTTTGAAAAAAGGTTTTTCTCACATGCCAACTGCTTGAATACGCCCAGCTTCTTCCAATTTCGATCAATGGTAAAAATCTGCGTAATCTGCGGATTATCGGCAATCAGCTGCTCCGTACCGGCGTATACCAGCATATCGATTTCGCAATCGGGGAAACGGGTTTTCAGCGCATCGACCACCGGCGTGCTCAAAAGCACATCGCCATGATGGCGCAATTTGATGATCAGAATACGTTTGGGTTGGGCTAAAGACA
>NZ_JBQCWY010000422.1:0-2642 GCF_051956955.1 Neisseria sp. P0021.S005
GCGCCAATCACAATGTAGTCGATTTTCTGACCGACGGTCTCAAACGCCTTGAATACCGAGGCTACGATTCGTCGGGTATCGCCGTCAACATGGACGGCAAAATCAAACGCGTCCGCCGTGTCGGCCGCGTGCAGCTGATGGAAGATGCGGCACGCGAAAAAGGCGTGTTCGGCCATATCGGCATCGGCCACACCCGTTGGGCAACCCACGGCGGTGTAACCGAGCCTAATGCCCACCCTCATATTTCCGGCGGCATGATCGCGGTTGTCCACAACGGCATCATCGAAAACTTTGAAGCCGAACGTGAACGCCTGAAAGCGTTGGGTTACACCTTCGAATCGCAAACCGATACTGAAGTCATCGCCCACAGCGTCAACCACGAATACACACAAAACGGCGGCAAACTGTTTGAAGCCGTCCAAGCTGCGACTGCCCGTTTCCATGGTGCATACGCCATTGCCGTTATCGCACAAGACAACCCTGAACAAATGGTTGTTGCGCGCATGGGCTGCCCGCTGTTGGTAGCCTTGGGCGACCAAGAAACCTTTATCGCTTCCGACGTATCCGCCGTGATCGCCTTTACCCGCCGCATCGCTTACTTGGAAGACGGCGACATCGCCCTGTTGAACGCAAACGGTATCGAAAAATTGCTCGATAAAACCGGTGCGCAAACCGAACGCGCGGTTAAAGTATCCGAATTGTCTCTGGCTTCTTTGGAGTTGGGCCCATACAGCCACTTCATGCAAAAAGAAATCCACGAGCAACCCCGCGCCATCGCCGATACCGCCGAAGTCTTCCTTGATGGCGGCTTCGAACCTGAAAACTTCGGCGCCAACGCCCGCGAAGTGTTCGACGATATCCACAGCATCAAAATTCTTGCTTGCGGTACGTCCTACTATGCCGCGCTGACCGCCAAATACTGGTTCGAATCCATCGCCAAAGTGCCGACCGACGTGGAAATCGCCAGCGAATACCGCTACCGCGACGTGATTGCCGATCCGAAACAATTGGTCATCACCATTTCCCAATCCGGCGAAACTTTGGACACCATGGAAGCCCTAAAATACGCGCAATCCTTGGGACACAAACACAGCCTGTCTATTTGTAACGTGATGGAATCCGCCCTGCCGCGTGAAAGCGAATTGGTACTGTACACACGCGCCGGCGCAGAAATCGGCGTTGCCTCTACCAAAGCATTCACGACCCAACTGGTTGTCCTGTTCGGCTTGGCCGTTACCTTGGGCAAACAACGTGGTCTGGTTTCCGATGAACAGGCGCGTGAATACGTTGAAGAATTGCGTCAACTGCCGGGCAGCATTCAGCACGTTCTCAACCTTGAGCCACAAATCGCCGCTTGGGCGCAAAAATTTGCCAAGAAAACCAGCGCACTCTTCTTGGGTCGCGGTATCCACTTCCCAATCGCCCTTGAAGGCGCATTGAAGCTGAAAGAGATTACCTATATCCACGCCGAAGCTTATCCTGCGGGTGAGCTGAAACACGGTCCGTTGGCCTTGGTGGACGAGAACATGCCTGTTGTCGTGATTGCCCCGAACGACAGCCTGTTGGACAAAGTGAAAGCCAATATGCAGGAAGTCGGCGCACGCGGCGGCGAACTCTTCGTCTTCGCCGACCTCGACAGCAACTTCAACGCCACCGAAGGCGTGCACGTTATCCGCGCCCCACGCCACGTCGGCGTACTCTCGCCGATTGTGCACACCATCCCCGTGCAACTCCTGTCTTACCACGCCGCCCTTGCACGCGGTACAGATGTGGACAAACCGCGCAACTTGGCTAAATCAGTAACGGTTGAATAAGTAATTGACCGGTTAAAAAAGGCCGTCTGAAACCTGAGATTTGGGTTTCAGACGGCCTTTTCATTTTAAGAATCCGATTTATTTTTCGTATTCAGAAATGTATTGTGCAACAGCAGCTTCAGGATTGCTGGCCTGAATGACTTTAGGCGCTTCTTGATAGCCACGTTTTCTCAGATTTCCTTCACGCAATTTGTTGCCTTGTAAGCCAAGTACAATGCCTACACCGAAGCCAAGTGCGCTGACAAGGCTTCCCATGGCCTGATTGTCACCGGCGATTAAATTCAAAATTATAAATACAACAAAGATTCCGATACCCAAGCCCCATATTTTTTTCACGCATGCCCAGATGCCGCCAAAGAAAAATGCAGGCCAAGACCAACCTTGTTTGACAGCTTCATATTGACCTGTCGGATTTTTGAATATTTTGTAAGTTTTCATAAAATATATTCCTTTTACGATCAAAAATTGAAAAAACAAGTGATTGTATCACGATAACATAAACGATTTGAATAATTAAGAAAACAGGCTGTCTGAAAAATCTTTCAGACGGCCTGTTGTTTTAAAGCGTTTTATTCTGCACCGACAACGACGGTGTTGAGGTCTTTGAATTTGATGCGGCGTTGCCATGCGTCGCGGACTTGTTCGACGGTCAGGCTGTTGATGGCTTTGGGGTAGGCTTCCAAGTAGTCGTTGGGTAGGTCGTAGAGGCCGATCAGGCTCAGGTAGTTGAGCAGTTTGTCGTTGGAGTCGTAGCGCAGGGGAAAGCCGCCGACGATGTTGGCTTTGGCCTGTTTCAGCTCGGCTTCGGTCGGGCCTTCGGCGATAAAC
>NZ_JBQCWY010000423.1:0-2640 GCF_051956955.1 Neisseria sp. P0021.S005
ATTTAAGGCCGTCTGAAATCTTTTTCAGACGGCCTTTTTCGATTCAATCCGTTATTTCACTTTGTCTTTCAATGCGCCGTAGCCGGCTGCGTCCATTTCTTCCAAAGGGATGAATTTCAAACTTGCGCCGTTGATGCAATAGCGCAGGCCGCCTTTGTCTTTCGGGCCGTCGGGGAAGACGTGTCCCAAGTGCGAATCGGCGACATGGCTGCGCACTTCGGTGCGGCGCATGTTGTAGCTGAAATCATCGTGTTCGGTAACGGCAGAGGCGTTAATCGGGTGGGTGAAGCTCGGCCAGCCGCAGCCGGAATCGAATTTGTCGGCAGAGCTGAACAGGGGTTCGCCGCTGACAATGTCCACATAAATGCCGGGTTTGAACAGATGGTCGTATTCGTGGCTGAAGGCGTATTCGGTCGCGCTGTTTTGGGTAACTTGATATTGCTCTTCGGTCAGAAGGCGTTTGAGCTCGGCAGCGCTGGGTTTTTTATACGTTGCCGCGTCAAAGCCTTTGCCTTGCGGGGCGGCTTTGGTTTTGCCCGGCAGCGGTTCGTCGGCTTTGCGGATGTCGATGTGGCAGTAGCCGTTGGGGTTTTTAATCAGGTAATCCTGATGGTATTCCTCGGCGTCGTAGAAGTTTTTCAGCGGCTCGTTTTCGACGATGAGGGGCTGTTGGTATTTTTGCTGCTCGCGTTTGAGGGCGGCGGCGATGACGGCTTTTTCGGCAGGGTCGGTGTAGTATACGCCGCTGCGGTATTGCGTGCCGATGTCGTTGCCCTGTTTGTTGAGGCTGGTCGGGTCAACGACGCGGAAGAAATATTGCAGGATGTCGTCTAGGCTGAGTTTGTCGGCATCGTAGGTGACCTTGACGGTTTCGGCATGGCCTGTATCGCGGTAGGAAACGTCTTCGTAGCTTGGGTTTTCCGTTTTGCCGTTGGCGTAGCCGGATACGGCGTCAACCACACCGTCTATGCGTTGGAAATAGGCTTCCAAGCCCCAGAAGCAGCCGCCGGCGAGGTAGATGGTGCGCGTATTCATGATTGCTGAATCCTTTTTCTGTGTGTCGGGTTTGTAGAACGAATTTTTCAGACGGCCTATATCGGCATTCGGGTCGCGGATTAACGCCAATGCCTGCGCTTCGTTGATGCTGCCTTTGACGATGCGCTGCACGTCGCCGTCTTTGCCGATTAATGCCCACGAAGGGTAAACACTGATATTCAGGCTTTGGGCGATGGTGCCGCCGTTGTCGGTCACGACGGGCAGCTTAGGATAGTTCAAACCGGCATACCATTTTTGAAAGTCGCCGTCTTTTTTCTCGTGTAGAAAACCGGGCGAGGCAACGGTAATCAGATTGGCAGAACTGAATTTTGCATCTTGCGCCCATTTTTCGGTTTGCCCCAGTTCGGACAAACACAAAGGACACCAACTTGCCCAAAATTTAATCAGGGTCGGTTTGTCTTTTTTCAGGAAAACACTGGCAGGGCGGTTATCAGGAGTTTTCAATGAGGACAATGCCTGCGGTACGGTTGCGGCTTCGGTATCCATTATTTTGGATGAGCAGGCGCCAAGCGCAAGCAGGCAGCCGAACTTGGTGCAAAGTGAAAATAATGTGCGGGGATTCATCTCTATGTTTCCTTTAATAGATGGTTTGTCTCGTTAGACGTTGGAAATGCCAAAACCTGACAACCTTGATTTTCAGACGACCTTGACACGTAAAATACGCTACAATACTCCCTATTTCAAGTTTTTAAAATTAAAAGGAAAATTTAATGTTCAGCTTCTTCCGTCGCAAGAAAAAACAGGAAACTCCGGCTCCTGAGGAGGCTCAAGTTCAGGAAACCGCAGCAAAAGTAGAATCTGAAGTTGCTCAAGTAGTTGAAAATATTAAAGAAGATGCCGAATCTTTAGCAGAAAGCGTCAAAGGGCATATTGAATCAGTTGTCGAATCGGCTGTTGAAACTGTCAGTGAAACCGTCGAGCAGGTTCGGGAAGCTTTGACCGAAACGCCGTCTGAAACAGTTGAAAAAGTGGAAGAACACGTTGAAGCGGCAAAAGAAGCGGCTGTTGAAACCGTCAGCGAGGCTGTTGAACAGGTTCAAGAAGCTGTTGCCGAGATGCCGTCTGAAGCGGCTGAGGCTGTTGAGGAAGCAGCAGAACAAGCTGAGGCGGCAAAAGAAGCGGCTGTTGAAACCGTCAGCGAGGCTGTTGAACAGGTTCAAGAAGCCGTTGCCGAGATGCCGTCTGAAGTAGCTGAGGCTGCTGAAGAAGTAGCAGAACAGGCTGAGGCGGCAAAAGAAGCAGCAGGACAGGCCGAAGCGGGCAAAGAAGAAGCTGTTGAGGCAGTTAGCGAGACTGTTGAGCAAGCTCAAGAAGCCGTTGCGGAAACACCGGCTGAAGCCCCTGCTCCGGTGGAAGAACCCAAGCTCAGTTGGGCTGCGCGTTTGAAACAAGGCTTGACCAAATCACGCGATAAAATGGCGAAATCGCTGGCCGGCGTGTTTGGTGGCGGACAAATCGACGAGGATTTGTACGAAGAGCTGGAAACCGTGCTGATTACCAGCGATATGGGCATGGAAGCCACCGAATACTTGATGAAAGACGTGCGCGACCGTGTCAGCCTCAAAGGCCTCAAAGACGGCAACG
>NZ_JBQCWY010000424.1:0-2639 GCF_051956955.1 Neisseria sp. P0021.S005
TTGGCGCGTTTCATGTTGTCCGGAAAATTTGGTTTTTAGGCGTAAATATAACATATTCACCCCCATGCCGTCTGAAAAAACGCCCAAAATATGATAGACTTCATGCCGTTTTCCATCTTTCAGGCAACCATTATGAACCCGAAAAAACTCGTTATCGCCAGTCGCGAAAGCCTGCTTGCCATGTGGCAGGCAAAACACATCCAAGGCCGTCTGAAAGCCCTGTATCCCGATTGCGAAGTCGAGATTTTGGGCATGACCACGCGCGGCGACCAGATTTTGGACAGAACTTTGTCAAAAGTCGGCGGTAAAGGCTTGTTTGTCAAAGAGTTGGAGCAGGCTTTGTATGACGGCCGGGCCGACTTGGCCGTGCATTCGATTAAAGACGTGCCGATGGATTTACCTGAAGGTTTTACGCTTGCGGCCATCGGCGAACGCGCCAATCCGTTTGACGCATTTGTGTCCAACCAATACGCGCGTTTGGAAGAAATGCCCAAAGGCGCTGTCGTCGGCACATCCAGCCTGCGCCGCGAAGCCCAGTTGCGCGTGCGCTATCCGCATTTGGTTATCAAACCTTTGCGCGGCAATGTGCAAACCCGTTTGTCCAAACTCGATAACGGCGAATACGACGCGATTATTTTGGCTGCCGCCGGTTTGCAGCGTCTGGAATTGGACGAACGCATCCGCATGATTTTGTCGGAATCCGACAGTCTGCCTGCCGCCGGACAAGGCGCATTGGGTATTGAAATTGCAGCGCATCGCGAAGATTTGTACGAAGTCTTAAAGCCTTTGAACCACGATACCACACACGCCTGCGTTACGGCCGAACGTGCGTTGGCGCGCGCTTTGGGTGGAAGTTGCCAAGTGCCGCTGGCCGCATATTGCACTGAAGAAAACGGCTTGCTGACCTTGCGCGGCTTGGTCGGTCATCCTGACGGTTCGGTAATTTTGCAGGCGGATGCGCAAGCCCCTGCCGAATACGCCGATGCCTTGGGTCGTGCAGTCGCCAAAAAACTGGCAGATGATGGTGCGGAAGAATTGATTGCTGCCGTATTGCAAGAATAGGCTTAAAACAGCATAGATCATTTAAAAGGCCGTCTGAAACTTTCAGACGGCCTTTATTTTTTGATGCTTAAGGATTCATAATCCGCGCAACCAAAGCTTTTTCTTTGCCTTGCATATTCGGGATTTTGACCTGAATGCCGTTGCCTGGGGCAACATCGACAGGCTGGCCTTTGCGGGTCATTTGTTCCAATTTGATGGTTTGGTTGCCGCTCGGGTGGATGATTTCGAGTGAATCGCCGACAGCGAAGCGGTTTTTAACTTCGATTGTCGCCCAGCCGTTTTCATCAATTTCGGTAACGTGGCCGACGTATTGGCTTTGTTTGGCGGTGGAATGGCCGCTGAGGTAGTTTTGGTAGTCTTGAGTTTGGTGGCGTTCGAGGAAGCCGCTGGTGTAGCCACGGTTGGCGAGGCCTTCGAGTTCGCTCAACAGGCTGTAATCAAACGGACGGCCTGCAACGGCATCGTCAATCGCTTTGCGGTAGGACTGGGCCACGCGTGCAACATAATAGAGCGATTTGGTACGGCCTTCGACTTTGAGGCTGTCCACACCAATTTTTGCCAGTTTCTCAACCACTTCAATGCCGCGAAGGTCTTTGGAGTTCATGATGTAGGTGCCGTGTTCATCTTCCATAATCGGCATCATTTCGCCCGGGCGGTTGGACTCTTCAATCAGGAAAACTTTGTCGGCGTAGGGATGGCGTTTTTGACCATTGATGCCTTCAAAGTTTTGGTTGGCTTCTTCTTGAGCTTTTTCAAAGTTGAAACCTTGCAGAAGTTGGGCGTCGCCTGCATCGCTTTCAGTGGCGTTGTGAACCTTGTAGTCCCAACGGCAGGAGTTGGTGCAGGTGCCTTGGTTGGGGTCGCGATGGTTGAAATAGCCGGAGAGCAGGCAGCGGCCGGAGTAGGCGATACACAATGCGCCGTGAATGAAGACTTCGAGTTCGATGTCGGGGCATTCTTGGCGGATTTCGGCGATTTCTTCCATGCTCAATTCGCGCGACAGAATAATGCGCTCAACGCCGATGTTTTGCCAGAATTTCACGCCCCAGTAGTTGGTGGTGTTTGCCTGTACGGACAGGTGAATCGGCATTTCCGGCCATTTTTCGCGCACAGTCATAATCAAACCCGGATCCGCCATAATCAACGCGTCGGGTTTCATGGCAATCAAGGGCTCCATATCGGAAACAAAGGTTTTGAGTTTGGAGTTGTGCGGCAGCGTATTGACGGTCAGGAAGAATTTTTTGTTGCGCTCGTGCGCTTCTTTAATGCCTTGCTCGAGGACGTCGAGTTTGGCAAATTCGTTGTTGCGGGCGCGCAGGGAGTAACGCGGGCTGCCGGCGTAAACGGCATCTGCGCCGTAATCGTAGGCGGCGCGCATGCGTTCGAGGCCGCCTGCAGGCAATAAGAGTTCGGGTACTTTCATGTTTTATGCTTTTTAAAATGTTTTCAGACGGCCCTTAAGGAAAGAGGGAAGGCCGTCTGAAAGATGTTTGAAGAATGGGCGGATTATCCGCTGTTTTTGTGTTTCGGTCAATTTTGTGTCGGGTTTGCGCTTTGTTTTTTATACGGAAAATGTC
>NZ_JBQCWY010000425.1:0-2631 GCF_051956955.1 Neisseria sp. P0021.S005
AACGGGGTTCTTCGCCCAAGTGGAGCAGGACGTTGTCGCTCATATGGTTTCTCCTGAATAAGATGGATTCAGACGGCCTTGTGGCCGTCTGAAAAGAAAACGATAGGCGTTATATGGTGGCAGACAGATAGAATTAAAGTGTCTTGTCTGCCTGTCGGCCAATTTTATTCTGCGCCGCGCGGATTGGCGTGCAATGGCGCAGCCAGTTCGAGGCGCATTGGTGTGCCTTTCGGGGCAAATACGGCATTGGCAACATTGGTTTGCAGGGATTCGGCAAACGAGCCGCGATACACTTTTGCACCTTGGTGGGTCAGGTTGGATTGTACATCGACGTACACTTCGCCGCCGATTTGACGCCAGAGGTGGCAGAAGGTGTAATCTTCGGACAGGTAGCGTTTGCTTTTCGGATCAACCATGCAGTCGAAGAAGCGGTAGTGTAGGCCTTTGTCTTCTCTGTTGTAGTCACTGTCGGAGATGTAGTTCAACTCGGGGTAGGCTGCCATCATTTTTTCAAATACGCTGCGCTTGATAACCATAAAGCCGGTTGGCGCGTCATGGACTTTCATAAAACCGTCTTCATCGACTTTCAGTACGATTTCACCGTTTTCATTTTTTTCGCTGGTGTTGACGGTATAAGAAGTGTACATGCGCTCGAAGTCGGCTTGAGTCGTGCCGGCCGGAACACCTTCTTCAGGCCAGTTGTCGCGTTTGAGCGGGTAAATGCCTGCCACAACGTCTTTGTCGGCCAAAAGCAGACGGTAGAATGAATCGGGAGAGAAGCCGATGTCGGAGTCAATCCAAAATAAATGCGTCCATTCTTTGTTTTCTAAGAATGTGGCCACGCAGTTGTTGCGCGCGCGCGTAATCAGGCTTTCGCCGCGCTGCATCATCACTTGAAGCGGTAGGCCGTGTGCGGCATTGGTGTGGACGATGTTCAGAAGTGAGAGGGTGTAGTTGTGGAAATATTTGCCGTCATGGCTGGGGGTCATGATTACAGGGTACATTTCGGCAAGGGCTGATTCGGGCAACATGAGTTTTCCTTATTGTTGATTATAAATTTGGGTATTGTAAGTGATTTGATAGTATATATAAACTGGACTATTTTAATTTATTGATTAATTGGCATTGCGTGCGTAAGAATTCGTCCAAAACCGCCTGTTGGATTTCCAAGCGTTTGGCTACGGGCGAGGCAAAGCGCACGATGATGTTATACACCTTGTCATCATGTGGCACACGGGATACACGCGGCTGGGCGGCGGGCGTGATAAACAATTTTTGGGTTTGCACGTTTTCCAAATGCTGCTTGATGGCAGGGACATAAGGCTCGCACAATGGCTCAAGAACATCTTTCAGACGGCCGATGATTTCGTCCGAATCCAAATGAATCGGTACGGGAATTTCCACCGTATGAATTACATAATCGCCCAAAATATTGTCGCGGCGCACGGTGTGGCTCAGAAGCAGGCTGTTGGGAAACGAGAGTGTTTTGCCGGAAAGCTGGCCAATCAACGGATTGGGGCCGATTTGCATCATCAGCGTGTTCAGCATATTGATATCGACCACCCGTCCGCGCAGGCCGTTGATTTCGATGTAGTCGCCGATGGAATATTGTTTGGTTACCGAGCGCAGGATGCTGCCGGACAAACACATAATCAATTCTTTGGTCGCCACCACAATTGCCGCAGCTACCGCAAACATCGACAACGCCAAAGTTTGAATCTGCGCCGCCCAAATCATCGCCAGCCCGAACAAGAGCAGCAGCATGGTGATGTTGCGACTGACCACCAGCGAACGGCGTTTGTTTTCGATGCTCAAATCCGGATGGCTGCGAAAATGAGCCGAGAGCAAAATGCTGCGCCCGGCAATGACGGCCACAATCATCACCATCGACATCAAAGCCGATTTGATGATTTCTTCACTGACAGGCAAAGCGTTCAGCCATTCCTGTATGGTGTTCCACATAATGCTGTTTCCTTTCCCTTTTTAGGCCGTCTGAAAACCCACGCGTTCAAAAATTTCTGCCGCACACACTTCCGATACTGCAAACAAAGTTGCCACGCTACCCAAAGCCCGTTGTGCTGCCACGCTCAAATCATCACGGCATACTTCGCCCAGCCACTCAACAGGCCGCACCAGCGACATTTTCTCATCGTCCCATTGCGGACAATGTACTGCGCCGCCTGTAATCCTGCCGATCCGATAACGGCGCAGGGCAGGCGAGTAGGTCAGTACGGCATCTCCATCGGCCAACTCGTTGGAAAACCGCCACATCTGAGCCGCACCCGATTGCGCTGTTCTCAATTTCACATCCGGCACGGCCGAACGGTAAATATCCGTCAGTTTCTCACGGCCAAAACCCTTGGCCGCCGCTTCGGCCAGCATGGGCCAGGCCAACGCCGCCACACCGCGTTCAAAAAATACATCATAAAGCGCACCTTGCGTGCTGCGAACCATATAAAGTCTGGCTTGTTTTCCCATTGCAGTACCTGTTTGTTTGAAGAACCCATCCCTTTGTTTCCATGTTACCTGTTACGGCTGAAAAATTCGATATTTTACATTGCCGGAAGGGTTTGAAGTTCTCGCTGAAAATAAATGAATTATAGATGAAAGGCCGTCTGAAAAATAAAATAG
>NZ_JBQCWY010000426.1:0-2631 GCF_051956955.1 Neisseria sp. P0021.S005
AATATATACAATATAACTAGTTCAAAAGTATTAATTTGATTGAACGAGATATTTTTAATATTTAAAAAATGGAGAATATAAAGATGAAACTGAATGTATCGCTCAGTCCTTTGTGTTTGGCTTTAGCGCTTTTTTTCGGTACTGCGTATGCGGACGGAGGTATTGTTGCTGGAACCATGCACAAGACGGGTTCTTTGGCTGTCGGTAAGGAATCCGTATCGGGCGAAAATGCCGCTGCAGTTGGCGACAAGGCTAAAGCAAATGGCTATAAGGCGATGGCTTTGGGTTATGATTCTGCCGCTTCCGGTTTGAGCGCAACTGCTTTGGGTGGCGAATCCAAAGCGGAGGCATTGCGGTCGGTGGCGGTTGGCTTTCGGGCCCATGCCAAGGGAACAAATGATGTAGCAGTCGGTGGCGCAGCGGCTGCTTCTGGCGGTCAATCCGTTGCAGTCGGTCTGCTGTCCAAGGCTTCGGCTTTGCGTGCCGTTGCGGTAGGTAATGGCGCTCAGGCAAGTAATATTGATGCAGTAGCTATCGGCAGAGATAGTGAGGCGGATGCGCTCAGCGCGACGGCCTTAGGTGATCGAGCTAAAGCACGTGGAACTCAATCACTTGCGCTGGCATCGGCTGCTGAAGCAGAAGGTTATCAAGCAGTGGCGGTTGGTACGCGTGCGGTATCGAATGCCGTAAACAGTGTAGCTTTGGGTGTCGAGTCTTCCGCTACAGCCTTGAACGGTCTGGCTGTCGGCACCAGCTCCAGTGTGCGTAAAGAAGGTGGTACGGCAGTCGGCGGCGGTGCATCGGCTTTGGAAGAGAAATCTTTGGCACTCGGTTTCCAAGCCAAAGGTAAAGCCGAGAAAGGGGTGGCTCTGGGTGCGCAAAGCATCGCAGATTTGGCTGCAGGTCAGGCAGGCTATGATTTTGCGACACAGTCGGCAAGTCAATCTGAAGACAAGACATGGAAATCGACATTGGGCGCGGTTTCAGTTGGCAATGAAAAGGACAGCCGTCAAATTACCCATGTGGCTGCCGGTACTCAGGATACGGATGCGGTAAATGTGGCTCAGGTTAAAAGGCTTGCGGAAAGATGGCAGGCCGATAGTCAGCAAAAAGAGTCGGCGGTGGCTGCTCAAATCAATCAGATACGAGCTGAAACACGCGTAGAAATGAAAAAACTGGAAGACCGTGCGGATGCCGGCTCTGCCGCTGCGATTGCGGTGGGTAATCTGGGACAGGCTTACCAGCCGGGACAGGGTGCGGTATCCATTGGCAGCGGCGTTTGGCGCGGAAAGGCCGGTTTTGCTGTCGGAGTATCGAAAGTATCCGCCAGCGGCAAATGGCTGGTGAAAGGTTCTGCTGTCGGCGCATCTAAGGGTGGTGCAGGCGGTGGAGCCAGCGTAACCTATCTGTGGTAGAAAATTTCAGATAGTCTTGAATGTTGAGGCCGTCTGAATTTGGCATGCGAAGCGGTAGAAGCGTAAAATCAACGTTTTTGCCGCTTTTTTATCATGGAAACCTCTTTCCTGCTTGCCGGAAAAATTACCGAGCTGACGCTGATTGTTTTGATGGGCGTGGCCTTGGTAAAAGCCGGGCTGTTGAAATCGGAAAACAGCTACACGCTCTCCGTTATCGCGCTTTACCTGATCAGCCCGTCCGTCATGATTCATGCCTTTCAGATGGACAATACGCCGCAGATTATCGAAGGGCTGAAGCTTTCCGTCATGCTGGCGGTGTTTTTCCATGTGGTGTTGATTGTTTTGGGCAGGGTGTTTAAACACTTGTTCAAACTCGATGGGCTCGAACACGCGGCGACGGTGTACAGTAATTCGGGCAACTTGATTATCCCTTTGGTGATGTCGGTATTTGGTGCGGAATGGGTGATTTATACCACTGGTTTTATCTTGGTGCAGACGTTTTTGTTTTGGACGCATCTGCGCCTGTTGATTTGCGGCCGAGGCAATGTGGCTTGGAAAACCATTTTTACCAATATCAACATCTTATCCATGTTGGTCGGGCTGCTAATGTTTACCTTTCAAATCAAGCTGCCGCATATTGTCGATAATACTTTGGCGACGGTGGGCGGCATGATTGGCCCGGTTGCCATGTTGGTGGCGGGCATGCTTTTGGCTTCTCTGCCGTTACGCTCGATTATGTGGACGCCGAGGCTTTATCTCGTTGCTTTTTTAAGGCTGATTTTGATTCCGGTATTATTGCTTTTCGCCGTTAAAGCCTGCGGTTTTGCCCATCATGATGCGCATGCGGATACGGTTGTTTTAATCAGCTTTTTGGCAACGACTTCGCCTGCCGCAGCGACGGTTACCCAAATGGCGGTTGTTTACGGCAAAAATGCCCAAAAAGCCAGCGCGATTTATGGGTTGACGACCTTGCTTTGTGTGGTAACCATGCCGGTAATGATTGCGTTATATCGTTGGATTATTTAAGAAAAGGGCAGGCCGTCTGAAACTTTGACTTTATGTTTCAGATGGCCTGTTTGGTATTTTAATTTTGAAAATAACTTTTATTATCAATTAATTAAGCAATTAAAAAACTATACAAAGCCGTTTGCAGCGTGTATCCTTATGTCTAACATTCATCCAATATCAATCTTTAAAGGAACACAGCCATGACCGA
>NZ_JBQCWY010000427.1:0-2625 GCF_051956955.1 Neisseria sp. P0021.S005
ACCTTGCTATATTAAACATTCACTTTCTCGGCTACTTCGTTGTAGCTGTCGATTTCATTGAAATTCATGTAGCGGTAGATTTGGTCGCCCTGCTCATTGATGATACCGATATTGGCTTGGTATTCTTCAACAGTCGGGATTTTACCCAGTTTGGAGCAGATTGCCGCCAACTCAGCCGAACCAAGGTAAACAAAGGTGTTTTTACCCAAACGGTTCGGGAAGTTACGGGTAGAAGTGGACATTACAGTCGCGCCCTCGTGTACTTGTGCTTGGTTACCCATACACAGTGAACAACCCGGCATTTCCATGCGCGCGCCGGCGCGGCCGAGTACGCCGTAGTGGCCTTCGTCGGACAACTCTTTCGCGTCCATTTTGGTCGGCGGTGCTACCCACAGGCGGACGGGGATGTCCGCTTTACCTTCCAAGAGTTTGGAAGCGGCGCGGAAGTGGCCGATGTTGGTCATGCACGAACCGATGAACACTTCGTCGATTTTGGTGCCGGAGCGTTCGGACATGAAGCATACGTCGTCCGGGTCGTTCGGACAGGCGATAATCGGCTCTTTGATGTCGTCCATGTTGATTTCAATCACGGCTGCGTATTCGGCATCTTTATCCGCTTCGAGCAATTCAGGATTTGCCAACCATGCTTCCATGGCTTTGATACGGCGTTCCAAAGTGCGCGAATCTTGATAGCCGTCGGCAATCATATTTTTCATCAACACAATATTGGATTTCATGTACTCGATAATCGGCTCTTTGTTGAGCTTCACAGTACAGCCTGCAGCAGAACGTTCGGCAGACGCGTCAGTCAATTCAAAGGCTTGTTCCACTTTCAAATCAGGCAGACCTTCGATTTCGAGGATGCGGCCGGAGAAGATGTTTTTCTTACCGGCTTTGGCAACGGTGAGCAAACCTTGTTTAATTGCGTAAAGCGGAATGGCGTTCACCAAGTCACGCAGGGTTACGCCCGGTTGCAGTTTACCGCTGAAGCGCACCAATACAGACTCAGGCATATCGAGCGGCATTACGCCGGTAGCTGCTGCAAAAGCAACCAAGCCGGAGCCGGCAGGGAAAGAAATACCGATAGGGAAACGGGTGTGGCTGTCGCCGCCGGTACCGACTGTATCAGGCAACAACAGACGGTTGAGCCATGAGTGAATCACGCCGTCGCCCGGACGCAGGGATACACCGCCACGGGTAGAGATGAAGGCAGGCAATTCTTTATGGGTTCTGACATCGACAGGTTTTGGATAAGCCGCAGTGTGACAGAAAGACTGCATCACCATATCGGCGGAGAAGCCCAAACAAGCCAAGTCTTTCAGCTCGTCGCGGGTCATCGGGCCGGTAGTGTCTTGCGAGCCGACCGTCGTCATACGCGGTTCGCAGTAAGTACCCGGGCGCACGCCTTGTCCTTCGGGCAGACCACAGGCACGGCCGACCATTTTTTGTGCCAACGTGAAACCGGCTTTGCTTTCGGCAGGCGCTTGAGGCAGGCGGAATTCGGTGGAAGCAGGCAGTTTCAAGGCTTCGCGAGCTTTGGCGGTCAGACCGCGACCGATAATCAGGTTAATACGGCCGCCGGCTTGCACTTCGTCCAGCAATACTTGAGATTTTAGGCTGAACTCGGCAACGGTTTCGCCGTTTTTCACGATTTTGCCTTCATAAGGCAGGATATCGACGACATCGCCCATTTTCAGAGCAGATACATCGACTTCAATCGGCAATGCGCCAGAGTCTTCTTGAGTATTGAAGAAAATAGGAGCAATTTTGCCGCCCAGGCATACGCCGCCGAAACGTTTATTCGGTACGAACGGAATATCTTCACCTGTATGCCAAATGACGGAGTTGGTAGCAGATTTACGTGAAGAACCGGTACCGACCACGTCGCCGACGTAGGCAACGGGATGACCTTTGGCTTTGAGTTCTTCCAATAATTTAATCGGACCGACTTCGCCCGGTTTGTCGGGTGTGATGCCGTCGCGCGGGTTTTTCAGCATGGCCAGCGCGTGCAGTGGAATATCGGGACGGCTCCACGCGTCGGGCGCGGGAGAGAGGTCGTCTGTATTGGTTTCGCCGTCAACTTTGAAGACGGTAACGGTGATTTTTTCGGGAACTTTGGCGCGTGAGGTGAACCATTCGGCATCTGCCCAAGATTGCAAAACTTCCTGCGCGTATTTGTTGCCTTTTTCGGCTTTTTCTTGAACATCGTGGAAAGAGTCAAACATCAACAGAGTGTGTTTCAGACCATTTGCAGCGATAGGTGCAAGTTTGTCATTGTCCAAGAGTTCGATGAGTGCATGAATGTTGTAACCGCCAAGCATGGTACCCAACAGCTCGGTAGCATACTCAGGGGAAATCAGCGGACTGGATGCGCTGCCTTCGGCAACGGCAGCCAAAAATGAGGCTTTAACTTTGGCAGCATCGTCCACGCCGGGTGGTACGCGGTGAGCCAACAGCTCAACCAAGAATTCACCTTCACCGGCAGGTGGATTTTTCAACAGCTCAACCAAATCAGCAGTCTGCTGAGCAGTCAGAGGAAGGGCGGGAATACCAAGGGCGGCGCGCTCGGCGGCGGCTTTACGATAGGCTTCTAACATCTCTTTGTTCCTTTTTCTGTTTTTTCTT
>NZ_JBQCWY010000428.1:0-2622 GCF_051956955.1 Neisseria sp. P0021.S005
ATTGGCCGGCGACATCGCCGACCGCGGTATTATGCTGACCGGCGGCGGTGCGCTTCTGCACGGTATCGATACTGTCTTGGCCGACGCAACCGGCCTGCCCGTCGGTATTGCCGACCAACCTCTGAACTGCGTTGCCTATGGTGCCGGTAAGGCTTTGGACTATATCGGCAAATGGGATACCGTATTCACGGAAAACCCATAAGGTAGATGGTTATGGAACGCTCTTCTTTGCGCTTTGACGAGGCAAAAGGCTCTAAGCTGTTGCCTCGTTTTGTCGTTTATATCGCTCTGGCTGCCGGCCTGATGGTGGCAGATTACCGCTTTTCATTGATGCAGCCTGTACGTGCTGCAGTAATGCCCATGCTCTATCCTGTTCAATGGCTGGCAAATCAACCTGTTCAACTTTATCAATATTTTGCCGACCTCTCCCAGTCCAAATCCGAGCTCTTGGAACAAAACCGCCAACTTCTGGAAGAAAATGGCCGTCTGAAAATTGATTTGCAGCGAGATAAAGTCAATACTGATGAATTGCGCGAATTAAAAAAACTGTACGGTTTGCAACAAAAAGGCATTCACAACGTTATCGGTGCGGAAGTCATTTCCAATGGCAAAGATCCGCTTTCCGAAAGACTGATTATCGGCAAGGGCGGCCAAGATGGTTTGAAAGTTGGCGATGCGGTCATCGATCAAAGCGGTTTGATCGGCCTGTTGACACAAGTTCACACACAAAGTGCGGAAATTGGGCTGATTTCAGGCGGACAAAGCATTGTCCCCATAGCCGTCAGTCGCACCGGCGAACGCAATTTGGCATACGGCAATGGCAACGGTTTGGATTTGCGCTATTTTCCAACCGGCTCAGACTTGAAACCCGGCGATATTCTACTGACTTCCGGCTTGGACGGTACTTATCCGGCGGGGATTCCCGTTGCAACCGTCAGCAAGGTTGTCCGCGCATCGGGAACGCCTTATTACGATACGCAACTGACGCCTTTAGCCGCTTTACGCAGCAGCCGTTTTGTCTTGGTACTTTCTTCCGCCCCTTCTTCCCCACGCTGATTTCATGAACGATTTTGACGATTCTTACCGTGCAGTACCGCTGCACATTATGGCGGCCAGTCTCATCGTGATGATGATACTGGACTTTATGCCGTTTTCCTTTGACGGGTTCTTCTGGCTGCCTGAAATGACGGCACTGATGCTGCTGTATTGGGCATTGCACCAACCGCAACGCGCAGGCATGGGACTGGCTTTTGCCATCGGCCTGATTGTCGATGCCGCAACCGCCGCGACTTTGGGATTGCACGCCCTGTCTTACGTCGTGATGACTTATTTCATTTTAAACCACCGCCGCCAGATCATGCTGTACGGCCACATTATGCAATTGGCTGCTGTCTTGGCTGCGCTGCTTCTCAATCAGGCCGTCTTAACTGTTGCCCGTTTGTTCCTTAATCATCAGGTCATCACTTTGCAAGGCTTTGTTGCCCCATTTGTCGGCACATTACTTTGGCCGATACTCAGCCAGCTAATGTTGATTGTGACCCGTATTTACCGCTCCCACTGAAAAGATGAAACCGACTCTTCCACGCCGTCTTTCCGGTGGTCAACATATCAAGAAACCTTCCGCTCAGGCAGCACAAGCCGACGCTTTGTTGCGCCTGCTCGTTGCGTTTATCCTGATTGTTATCTTCTTTTCCATCTTGCTGGCGCGGTTCTTTTACCTGCAAGTGACTCAGCACAACGAGTTTTCCGGTCAAGCATCGAGCAACCGCATCACCCTGATTCCAACGCCGCCCGTACGCGGCGAAATCGTCGATATCAACGGCGTTCCTTTGGCCAAAAACTATCCTGTCTTTTCGCTCGAAGTTATTCCCAGCCGCATCGAAGGCAAGATGGAAGATGTCATTGAAGCATTGAAAAAATACGTCGATATCACGCCGACAGATTTAAAACGCTTCAAAAAATACCGCGAAAGCTATAGAAAATTTGAAAATATCCCACTCAAACTCAAACTGACCGATGAAGAAGCCGCCCGTTTGTCCGTACATCTGCGCGAATTCAAAGGCGTAGAGGTCAATTCACGCACTTTCCGCGAATATCCTTACGGCAAACTGACTTCCCATTTCTTAGGCTATATCGGCCGTATTAGCGACAAAGACAAAGAAATGCTGGAAGAAGAAGGCCTGACCGCCCTCTACCGCGGCAGTACACATATCGGCAAATCCGGCTTGGAAAAATATTACGAACACCAGCTTCATGGCATTCCAGGCTATCAGGAAGTCGAAAAAGACGCTTACGGCAACATCGTCCGCGTATTGAAAAATGTTCCGTCCAAAATGGGGCAAACCTTGCGCCTAGGTATGGATATCCGTATGCAACAGGAAGCCGACCGCATCTTGGGCGACCGCCGTGGCGCATTGGTGGCCATCAATCCGCAAGACGGTACTGTTTTGGCTTTTGTTTCCAAACCTTCCTTTGATCCCAACCTCTTTATTGACGGCATCGACAGCGACACTTGGAAAATGCTGAATGACGATTGGAAAAAGCCTTTGATCAACCGCGTTACCCAAGGCCTTTATCCGCCGGGTTCTACATTCAAACCCTTTATGGGCATGGCTTTGTTGG
>NZ_JBQCWY010000429.1:0-2620 GCF_051956955.1 Neisseria sp. P0021.S005
ATATAATATAAGTGTTTAGAGTATCGATATATCGGGAATAGCCATGTCCTGTCTTGAAATGAAGTGCTTAAGTGGCATTTGGAAACGAATCCTTGTGCTGTTTGCTGTATTTTCTATGATGATAGTAAGCCTACCTGCTTACGCAGAGCGCTTGCCTGATTTCTTGGCAAAAATTCAGCCTTCTGAAATTTTTCCTGGTGCTGATCGCTACGGCAAACCTGAAGGTAAGCCTTTGGTTGCTCGTGTATATAAAGGCGAAGAGCAACTTGGCTTGGTTTATATCACGACTGATGTGGTTAATACGCGCGGTTATTCGAGTAAGCCGATTGATACGATGGTTGCATTGGCCAATGATGGCACTATTGCCGGAGCAAAATTGGTTGAACATCATGAACCAATTATGCTGATTGGTATTCCGCAATCCCGTGTTGATAAATTCATTGATAAATATATTGGCTTAAATTTTATTAAAAATCCTCCGCAGCCTGGCGTGGCTCCTGGTGATATCATCAGTGGTGCGACTGTAACGTTAATGGTGATTAACGACAGTATTCAGCGTTCTGTCAAATCGGTTATTCATCAATATCATTTGGGTACGGATAAAGCGACTCAAGCCGGTGCTGCTGCCGCTTCTGGTGAACAAGCTGCAAATGAGCCTGCGGTTCAAACCCGTCCCCGTCGTGCTGTGAATTCTGATAAACAAGATATTCAGTCTTGGAATGCACTGTTAGAACAAAAAGCTGTTGGTCATCTGCATATTTCTGTTGACGATATCAACAAATTGTTTGAAAAAGGTGGTAAAGCAGGTGTTGCTGAGCATGCAGAGCAGGGTGATGGTAACGATACATTCGTTGATTTATATGTTGCTTTGGTCAGCCAACCTTCTATCGGTAAAAGCCTTTTAGGTGAGGCCGGTTGGAATAATCTGCAAAAACGTTTGCAACCAGGTCAACAGGCGATTATGGTTGCCGGTGAAGGCCGATACTCTTGGAAGGGCTCAGGCTATGTGCGTGGCGGTATATTCGACCGTATCGAAATGATTCAGGGCGATACCAGCTTCCGTTTTACTGATGCACAACATGAGCGTGTAGTTGCTTTGGCAGCGGAAGGTGCACCTGCATTTAAAGAGGTCTCTTGGTTTACCATCCAGGAAGGTGTGGAATTTGATGCTGCCGAGCCATGGCGTTTACAACTGATGATTCAACGTGTGTTGAGCGTTAACGATAAAGCTTTTGTGAATGCAGATTTGGATTACGAATTGCCAAAAGGCTACTATGTCGATGATCCAAAAGCACCACCTGTTGAAATCAGCGCGCCGGTTGAGCAAGTTGCGGCTGTAGCTTCAGCTCCTGAAAGTACGGGTATTGCCGAAGATGCGACTGCCGGTGATGATGGTGTTTCCAACCAACTTTGGAAACAGGTTTGGAAAGCCAAACAAGGTCAAATTATTGTTGTCGGTATTGCTTTGACAATTCTCCTGTTGGTATTCCTGTTCCAAGACTGGATTGTACGTTACGAAAAATGGTATGACCGTTTCCGCCTCTGCTTCCTGACATTTACCCTGGTTTATATTGGTTGGTATGCGCAAGCGCAATTGTCGGTCGTCAATACATTGACCTTGTTCTCCGCAATTTTGACTGAATTCCACTGGGAATTCTTCCTGATGGATCCGCTGGTGTTCATTCTGTGGCTCTTTACAGCGGCGACCATGCTGTTGTGGAACAGGGGTACGTTCTGCGGCTGGCTGTGTCCTTTCGGTTCGTTGCAAGAATTGACCAATCGCATTGCTAAAAAACTGGGCGTAAAACAAATTACTGTGCCACATCTGTTGCATACGCGCCTGACAGCCATTAAATACGTCATCTTCTTCGGTTTGCTGGCTATTTCCCTGTATGATTTGGGTACTGCTGAAAAATTTGCAGAAGTTGAACCTTTCAAAACCGCAATTATTCTGAAGTTTATGCGCGAATGGTGGTTTGTATTGTTTGCTGCAGCTTTGCTGATTGCCGGATTGTTTATCGAACGTTTCTTCTGTCGTTATCTGTGTCCTTTGGGTGCGGGTATCGCATTGCCGGGTCGATTCCGTGTGTTTGACTGGCTGCGCCGCTATAAAATGTGTGGCAATCCTTGTCAGATTTGTACGCATGAATGTCCGGTACAGGCCATTGCACCAGAAGGCGATATCCATCCGAACGAATGTATCCAATGCCTGCATTGCCAGGTAATGTATCACCACGATACGCGTTGTCCTCAAGTAGTGGCAACGAATAAGAAAAAACAAAAACAAGCGGCAGCAAAATCTGAGCAGCACGATGCGGCAGCAACGAAAAATGCTCAAGAACAAGTTGTTCAGTTTGTTAAAAAAGAATCGGCAATTAGTGTTGATAAGTAGTTATTTATAAAAAAGAGGGCTGTATCGGCAGCCCAACTTAGAAATTTTTTCATCGGTAGGCCGTCTGAAAAAAATCGGCCGCCGGATTTTATCCAAGGAGTGTCGTATGTCAGACGAAAAATTAGAACAAAACGGCTTAAGCCGTCGTTCATTCTTAGGTACTGCCGCTGCTTCCGGCGCAGGTATTGCCGGTGCCGGTTTGTTGGGCTTGGCCGGTTGCTCTAACGG
>NZ_JBQCWY010000430.1:0-2619 GCF_051956955.1 Neisseria sp. P0021.S005
GCCGGTTTGACTATCTGGAAATCGGACAATCGGCAGAGTCTATTTTGCAGATGTTTCCTGCGCCTGATTGCGTCCCTAAAGGCTTGTTGGTACAAAAAGGCTGGAATATTTGGCTTTATGGCGATATTGAACTGCATTTCTCCGATAATCGGCTGACACAGATTCGTGCTGATTTTCAGCCTAATACTGCATTAAGCGGCGGCCGTTGGGTAAAGTTAAATCTGTGGTTTTTTGCAAATGGCTGCCTTGATGTATATGCCGTCATTCAACGCTTGGTACAACGCAATATCGATTTTATTAAAACGGAAACGCATACCAATTTGATTTTACAGCTGCAAAGCGGGGTTGAATTGATTTTTGAAAAATGTCGGGGTATGCAACTTGCCTCGTTCCGCAAACAAAAAGCCTCCCTGCCCCATTGGGCGCGTGAAACGGCTTCCTAAATAAAACAATGCCGTCTGAAAACATTATTTCAGACGGCATTATCAGTTACAAACCATTCAATAATTGTCGGATTTTCGTCATCGCAATAGAAGTCTGTTCATTACAGCCCTCAGTCCCTACTCCGCTATCAAAGCAATCAATGCTGCTGACGCTGCAAAAGTGGGTATAGGCCATTTTCAACTCCCTGGCCAAAACGGCTTCAGGCATACCGGTCATACCGAGTACATCTACCCCGTCACGGCGATAACGGGCGATTTCAGCGCGGGTTGGACGGCGCGGGCCTTGCAGGCAGCCATAAACAGCGGAATCGTAAATCGGCACATTGTGCGCTTTCGTGATATTCAATAATTCTTGTCGCAATTCATCGCAATAAGGGTTGAAAAAATCGGTATGGACGACAGGGCATTCTTGGCCTTCAAAAAAAGTATCTTTGCGGCCATAGGTATAGTCGATCAAATCGTCCGGCAACACTAAACTGCCATTTTCAAAATCGGGGTTGATACCGACGACTGAAGAAATGGCAATAATGTTTTCAACGCCTAAAGAATGTAACGCCCAAATATTGGCGCGGTAGTTGATTTCATGCGGCGCGATGGTATGGCTGAAGCCGTGTCGGGCAAGAAAAACAATATCCAAGCGCCCCAACCTGCCGAACAAAATAGGGCTGCTGGTTAAGCCGTATGGAGTGCGTATGATTTTTCGTTCGGTAATTTCGAGTTCTGGCAGTTTGGTCAAACCGCTGCCGCCGATAATGGCTAACATATAGACTTCCTTTGTTATCAATGGCCGTCTGAAACTTGGATTTCAGACGGCCTTAATATTATCGATTTATTTATGTTTGTAGAAATGGCTGCCGAAATAGACAGATGCACCTTCACGTAGTAAAACCAGCGTCACGGCGGCAAGCGGCAAGCCGGCAAGCATACCGACAAAACCCATCAGTTGTCCGAAAGCCATCAACGAGAAAATCACCCAGAAAGGCGACAAACCAATGCGGTCGCCGACGATTTTAGGCGTAATGAAAAAGCTTTCCAAGAATTGTCCGACACCGAATACAGCCCAGACCATCAATAAGCCCTGCCATGAGCCATATTGCAAAAGCGCGGCGATTGTCGCCAGCAAAAGGCCGGTAAATGCACCCAAATACGGAATAAATACCAAAATACCGGCAATCATACCGATGGCAAAGCCGGAATCCAAACCGACCAGCATCAAGCCCAATCCATAAACCAAGCCCATAATCATCATAACCATCAGCTGTCCGCGCAGAAATTCGCCCAAGATTTCGTCCATATTGCTGCTGATACGCGTGTAGGTCTCGATAAAACGGCGTGGAACCAATTTGCTGATTCCGGAAGACCAACGTTTCCAGTCCAACAAAAAGTAATACAACAGCAAAGGCAGCAACACCAAATTGCTGACGCCGCTGATTACGTTGCCGCTCTGGCGCATCAAGGTAGGAATCCATGCTTTGAGCGTATTGCTCAACTCATCCGTATGCGACTGCAACCATGCGATGATTGATTCTTGATCAATTTGAATATAATCCCCGCTGACGCTGTTGAGCCACGGCAGCAATTTGTTTTGAACAAAGCCTACGATTTGCGGCAGGCGTTCGGCCAGATTATTAAACTGATTTAACAGCATAGGTATAATAATCAGCATCAACGCCAGTAATATCAGCAAAGCAAGCGCCATAATAATCATAGAGGCCGGTGCACGGCGGATACGCTTCAATTGCAGCCATTCGACCAAGGGATTCAAAACATAGGCTAAAACGGCGGCCACAATAAACGGCGTCAAAACATTGCCTAAGGCATATAAAAGCCAAATAAAGGCCGCGATAACGCAAGCCATAATAATCCACGGTTTTACACTGCGCGCTTTCTTTTGATACATAAAAAGGTATTTCCCAATTGATGTTTAAGGTTTTCAAAATCAATAAGCAGTATAACAGATTCGCAAAGGCCGTCTGAAAGCGCGACGGCTATTAAGATAAAATAAAAATTGTTGACAATAATGCCAAAAAAATTCAGCCTGAACCCTCCAATTTAAGATAAAATACGCTCCGACAATCTACCCATACCCGAATAAGGAAATCCAATGAGCACTTCTTTGAGCTATCGTGACGCAGGCGTGGATATCGACGCAGGCGATCAACTGGTCGAAAACATC
>NZ_JBQCWY010000431.1:0-2618 GCF_051956955.1 Neisseria sp. P0021.S005
GATGTTTTCGACCAGTTGATCGCCTGCGTCGATATCCACGCCTGCGTCACGATAGCTCAAAGAAGTGCTCATTGGATTTCCTTATTCGGGTATGGGTAGATTGTCGGAGCGTATTTTATCTTAAATTAGAGGATTCAGGCTGAATTTTTTGGCATTATTGTCAACAATTTTTATTTTATCTTAATAGCCGTCACGCGTTCAGACGGCCTTTGTGAATCTGTTATACTGCTTATTGATTTTGAAAACCTTAAACATCAATTGGGAAATACCTTTTTATGTATCAAAAGAAAACGCGCGGCGCAAAACCGTGGATTATTATGGCTTGCGTTATCGCGGCCTTTATTTGGCTTTTATATGCCTTGGGCGATGTTTTGACGCCGTTTATCGTAGCTGCCGTTTTGGCCTATGTTTTGAATCCCTTGGTCGAATGGCTGCAACTGAAGCGTATCCGTCGCGCGCCGGCCTCTATGATTATTATGGCACTGGCTTTGCTGATATTGCTGTCGTTGGTGCTGATTATCGTGCCTATGTTGTTGAACCAGTTTAACAATCTGGCCGAACGCCTGCCACAAATCGTAGGCTTTGTTCAAAACAAATTGCTGCCGTGGCTCAATAGCGTCAGCGGGGATTATATTCAAATCGATCAAGAATCAATTATTGCATGGTTGCAGTCGCATACGGATGAGTTGAGCAATACGCTCAAAGAATGGATTCCTACCTTGATGCGTCAAAGTGGTAACGTCATCAGCGGCGTCAGCAATTTGGTGTTGTTACCTTTGCTGCTGTATTACTTCTTGTTGGATTGGAAACGCTGGTCTTCCGGAATCAGCAAATTGGTTCCGCGCCGTTTTATCGAAACTTACACGCGTATCAGCGGCAATATGGATGAAGTTTTGGGCGAGTTTCTGCGTGGCCAGCTGATGGTGATGATGATTATGGGCTTGGTCTATGGCTTGGGCTTGATGCTGGTCGGTTTGGATTCCGGCTTTGCCATCGGTATGATTGCCGGTATTTTGGTATTTATTCCGTATTTGGGTGCATTTACCGGCCTTTTGCTGGCGACAGTTGCCGCGCTTTTGCAATATGGCTCATGGCAGGGTTTGTTGATGGTCTGGGCTGTATTCGGTGTCGGACAATTCTTGGAAAGCTTTTTCATTACGCCTAAAATCGTCGGCGACCGCATCGGTTTGTCTCCGTTCTGGGTGATTTTCTCGTTGATGGCTTTCGGACAACTGATGGGTTTTGTCGGTATGCTTGCCGGTCTGCCGCTTGCCGCCGTAACATTGGTTTTATTGCGTGAAGGTGCATCTGCCTATTTCGGCAGCCATTTCTATAAACATAAATAAATCGATGATATTAAGGCCGTCTGAAATCCAAGTTTCAGACGGCCATTGATAACAAAGGAAGTCTATATGTTAGCCATTATCGGCGGCAGCGGTTTGACCAAACTGCCGGAACTCGAAATTACTGAACGAAAAATCGTACGCACTCCATACGGCTTAACCAGCAGTCCTATTTTGTTCGGCAGGTTGGGGCGCTTGGACATTGTTTTTCTCGCCCGACACGGCTTCAGCCATACCATCGCGCCGCATGAAATCAACTATCGCGCCAATATCTGGGCATTGCACTCTTTAGGCGTTGAAAACATTATTGCCATTTCTTCAGTCGTCGGTATCAACCCTGATTTTGAAAACGGCAGTCTGGTGTTGCCGGACGATTTGATTGACTATACCTATGGCCGTAAAGATACTTTTTTTGAAGGCCAAGAATGCCCTGTCGTCCATACCGATTTTTTCAACCCTTATTGCAATGAATTGCGACAAAAGTTATTAAATATCACGAAAGCGCACAATGTGCCGATTTACGACACAGCAGTATATGGCTGCCTGCAAGGCCCGCGCCGTCCAACTCGCGCAGAAATTGCCCGTTATCGCAATGATGGTGTAGATGTACTTGGTATGACCGGTATGCCCGAAGCTGTTTTGGCCAGAGAGTTGAAAATGGCCTATGCCCACTTTTGCAGCGTCAGCAGCATTGATTGCTTTGATAGCGGAGTAGGGACTGTAGGCTGTAATGAACAGACTTCTATGGCGATGACGAAAATCCGACAATTATTGAATGGTTTGTAATTGATCATGCCGTCTGAAATGATGTTTTCAGACGGCATTGTTTTAGTTAAGAAGCCGTTTCACGCGCCCAATGAGGCAGGGAAGCTTTTTGTTTGCGGAACGAGGCAAGTTGCATGCCCCGACATTTTTCAAAAATCAATTCGACCCCGCTTTGCAGCTGTAAAATCAAATTGGTATGCGTTTCCGTTTTAATAAAGTCAATATTGCGTTGTACCAAGCGCTGAATGACGGCATAAACATCAAGGCAGCCATTTGCAAAAAACCACGGATTCAATTTTACCCAACGGCCGCCGCTTAGTGCAGCATCAGGCTGAAAATCAGCGCGAATCTGTGTCAAACGATTGTCGGAGAAATGCAGTTCGATATCGCCATAAAGCCAAATATTCCAGCCTTTTTGTACCAACAAGCCTTTAGGGACGCAATCAGGCGCAGGAAACATCTGCAAAATAGACTCTGCCGATTGTCCGATTTCCAGATAGTCAAACCGGC
>NZ_JBQCWY010000432.1:0-2615 GCF_051956955.1 Neisseria sp. P0021.S005
GTTGAAGGATCAACAACATCTGATGCTGTAACACGGCCTAAAATACGATCGCGCAACGCTTCAATTACGTCACCGCCTTGTACTACTGCTTTCATGACAAAGCCGTCTGAAGTACCGCAATCGTCTTCAACAACGACCAAGTCTTGAGTTACGTCTACCAGACGACGGGTCAGGTAACCAGAGTTTGCCGTTTTCAACGCGGTATCCGCCAAACCTTTACGCGCACCGTGGGTCGCAATAAAGTATTGCAATACAGTCAAACCTTCGCGGAAGTTAGAGGTAATTGGCGTTTCGATAATAGAGCCGTCAGGTTTGGCCATCAAACCACGCATACCGGACAACTGTTTAATCTGAGCTGCAGAACCACGGGCACCAGAGTCGGCCATCATGTAAATAGAGTTGAAGGACTCTTGATCAACTTCGTTGCCGTCACGGTCGATAACTTTTTGTTTGGACAGATTGTCCATCATCGCTTTAGCGATCTTATCGCCGGCACGACCCCAAATATCGACCACTTTGTTGTAACGTTCGCCGTTGGTCACCAAACCTTGACGGTATTGGTCTTCGATTTCTTTAACTTCGGCATTAGCCTCAGCCAGCAAGGCTGCTTTTTCTTTCGGAATTTCCATATCGTCAACCGCAATGGAAATACCGCCTTTAGCCGCAAAACCGAAACCGGTATACATCAAGTGGTCGGCAAAAATAACTGTGTCACGCAAACCGCACAGACGGAATGATGCGTTAATCAGTTTAGAAATTTCTTTTTTCTTCAGCGCTTTGTTGATGTACTCGAACGGCAGGCCTTTAGGCAAGATTTCGCTCAACAATGCACGGCCGACAGTCGTTTCGTAACGGTTAACGACAGGCTCAAACTCACCTGCTTCGTTTTTTACCCATTCGCGCAGACGTACGGTAATTTTCGTACCCAGTTCAACCTGTTTGGTATGGTATGCACGATGCACTTCTTTCACATCGGCAAACAGGCTGCCTTCGCCTTTGGCATTGATACGGTCGCGGGTCATGTAGTACAGACCCAATACGATATCTTGAGAAGGTACGATGATTGGTTCGCCGTTGGCTGGAGACAATACGTTGTTTGAAGCCAGCATCAGCGTGCGTGCTTCCATTTGTGCTTCCAAGCTCAATGGAACGTGTACAGCCATTTGGTCACCGTCAAAGTCGGCGTTAAATGCGGCACACACCAATGGGTGCAACTGAATCGCTTTACCTTCGATCAGGATAGGTTCGAACGCTTGAATACCCAAACGGTGCAGGGTTGGCGCACGGTTCAGCATAATCGGATGTTCGCGGATCACTTCTTCCAAGATATCCCATACTTCAGGTACTTCTTGTTCTACCAATTTTTTCGCAGCTTTAACGGTAGACGCCAAACCTTGTTTTTCCAATTTGTGGAAAATGAATGGTTTGAACAGTTCCAACGCCATTTTTTTCGGCAGACCACATTGGTGCAGACGCAGGTATGGACCTACGGTAATCACGGAACGACCAGAGTAGTCCACACGTTTACCCAGCAGGTTTTGACGGAAGCGGCCGCCTTTACCTTTAATCATGTCAGCCAATGATTTCAGCGGACGTTTGTTGGCGCCGGTCATGGCTTTACCGCGACGGCCGTTATCCAACAGAGAGTCAACTGCTTCTTGCAACATACGTTTTTCGTTACGAACGATGATGTCAGGCGCATGCAGTTCCAACAGACGTTTCAGACGGTTGTTACGGTTAATAACGCGGCGGTACAAATCGTTCAAATCGGAAGTGGCAAAACGACCACCATCCAATGGAACCAACGGACGCAAATCAGGCGGCAATACCGGCAGCACGTCCATAATCATCCATTCCAGTTTCATACCGGAACGGTGGAAAGCTTCCAATACTTTCAAACGTTTGGCAATTTTTTTAATTTTGGTGTCAGAACCGGTAGATTCCAGCTCTTGACGCAGGATTTCGATTTCGCCGGTAATATCCAAGGTGCGCAACAATTCACGGATACCTTCTGCACCCATTTTGGCATCGAAGTCGTCGCCGTATTCGTCCAGTTTGTTGTAGTAATCGTCTTCAGTCAGTAATTGACGACGTTGCAACGGAGTCATGCCGGGATCGGTTACCACAAATGCTTCAAAGTACAATACGCGTTCGATATCGCGCAAAGTCATGTCCAGTACCATACCCAAGCGGGAAGGCAGGGATTTCAAGAACCAAATATGGGCAACTGGTGCTGCCAATTCAATGTGGCCCATGCGTTCGCGGCGTACTTTAGACAGGGTCACTTCTACGCCACATTTTTCACAGGTTACGCCTTTAAATTTCAAGCGTTTGTATTTACCGCACAAACATTCATAGTCTTTGACCGGGCCAAAGATTTTGGCACAGAATAAACCGTCACGCTCAGGTTTGAACGTGCGGTAGTTGATGGTTTCAGGTTTTTTAACTTCGCCATAAGACCATGAGCGGATGGTTTCGGGAGAGGCAATACCGATTTTGATGGCATCAAACTCTTCTTCCATGCCGGCAGTTTGCAACGGATTAAATAAGTTCAACAAATTCATTTTTGCTCCTTGAAGGAAGTATTTTTACCGCATGGCGGATTTTCGATATTG
>NZ_JBQCWY010000433.1:0-2614 GCF_051956955.1 Neisseria sp. P0021.S005
TTAAACTGTCTTTGAACGGTGAAACTAAAGACGTTATCGTGCGTGACTTCCAAATGCACCCATTCCGTCGCGAAGTTCAACACATCGACTTCCAAGCTGTAAAAGCTGATCAACCTGTACGCATCCGTGTTCCTCTGCACATTGTTAACGCTGAAAACTCTCAAGCTGTTAAATTGCAAGGTGGTCGCGTATCTCTGTTGAACACTTCTGTTGAAGTAGTTGCTTTGCCTGCAAACATTCCTGCTTTCTTGGAGTTGGATTGTGCATCAGTAGTTGCCGGCGACATTCTGCACTTGTCAGACGTCAAATTGCCAGAAGGTGTTGAAAGCGTTTCCCTGAAACGTAATGAAAACCTGGCTGTTGCTACTGTTACCGGTAAAAAACGCTAATCGGTAGTTAATATAAGAAAACCGTATCAGATTTATCTGATACGGTTTTTGTTTTACATATAAAATCATTTGTTATAAAACTTGGGTAAACGTAACAGCATATGTACTTTATAAAATTGAAGCAATTTCATTGCGAAGTTTATTAAGAAAGCGGCCATGCCGTACCCATTGTGCGGCTGATTCATAATCCTGTTGTTCAAATGCTTGTTGTAAATCTTGATATAGGCTGCTTTGTACTTCTTGAATTTCTTGATCCAGTGCCCGGATGGCATCATGGTTTTGTTCTATTTGTGCATCCATCAATGTTTCCCGCCATTCCATTTGCTGCATGAGGAATTCTGGTGAAAACGAAGTGTGTTCAGGTGCATCAGCATCGATATTTTGGCTTTTCAAGAGATAAGCAGCCCGATCAATAGGACTTTTTAATGTGCGGTAGGCATCATTAATTGTAGAAGACATCATAACGGCTTGTTTCTGCTCAAAAGCTGAAGCAGAAGCAAATTTATCAGGATGAAATCGGGCAGCTAAAGCCCGATAGCTTTGTTCGAGTGCTTCGGTATCAATATTGAAAGATGGCTCAAGCTGGAAGAGGTTGAAGTATTGAGACATGATATTAAAGGAAAAAATCTAAAGAAGAGGATTATTTTACGATATAATCCGGAAACTGTTTATATGAAAGGAAAACAATATGACCGGTAAGGTGCAACACAATAAAGGCAAAATACGAGACAATACCTTAAAAGCCTTAGTCAAATCTGATTTGTTCCGACACAAAGTAGAACGAAAAAGAAAAGGCAAGGGTAGCTATAATAGGCAAGAAGCCAAAAAATGGCGGGATGGTTTTGATACTTTCCCGCCATTTTTTATATTTTAAACGTGGAAGCTCTCACCGCAGCCGCAAGAGTCTTTGACATTTGGATTTTCAAATTTGAAACCTTCCTGCAAACCTTCTTTAGTGTAATCAACTTGCGTGCCGTCTAGATAAACCAAGCTTTTCGGATCGATATAAACTCGTGCGCCGTGTTCTTCAAAAATCAGGTCATCCTCGTTCACTTCATCGACAAATTCAAGGTTGTATGCCATGCCTGAGCAGCCGCTGGTTTTGACACCCAAGCGCACGCCCAAGCCTTTGCCGCGTTTGGTCAAGTAGCCGTTGATGTGTTTGGCTGCGTTTTCTGTGATGGTAATCATGCTTTTTTCCTCATTTCGCAATCATTTTCTGTTTTGTCTGCTTTTTATTTCAGACGGCCTCTTGATTTTCAGGCCGTCTGAAAACGCTGTTTTGCCCACTCTATTGCGGTGGCAATGGTAGTTTTTGCCTGCGGACTGTTTTTCCAACAGGTCGAGCCGGTCAATTGTGCGCCCTGTTCCAAAATATCGTCTAAATCCGCAACCGCCAAAGTGGCAATATCATCCAATCCCATTTGCTGCAAACGCTGCAATATGGTTTTACCTATGCCTTTGACAGCAAGTAGGGATTGGACTTCTTTATCAGTAAAAGGCATATCGTCTTCTTTGATTTTGCAGGTATAACGACTAAATATAAGCTGTAGCTTATTGCCCTCTCCCTAACCCTCTCCCGTGGGGAGAGGGGATAGATTGGCAGGTAATCCCAAACTTGGTAGCAACTTCAAAACGATTAAGTTTCTGTACAGTTGGTTTTGTCTCACAAAAGAAGAGGGGGGAAACCATTAGATTTGCTTTTCTCGAAGATTCGCCGGGAATCTTGGGCACCTGCCGACAAGGGGGCGTTGAATCCGGTTATTTGTTTTCCTGACGTTTGCGATAGTCGGCAACGGCTGCTTTTACCGCATCTTCAGCCAAGATAGAGCAGTGGATTTTAACTGGAGGCAATTCCAACTCTTCGGCAATTTCGCTGTTTTTGATTGCCAGTGCATCGTCAAGGCTTTTGCCTTTAACCCACTCTGTGATCAGGCTGGAGGAAGCGATGGCGGAGCCACAACCGTAAGTTTTGAATTTTGCATCTTCGATAATACCCTCATCGTTTACTTTGATTTGCAGACGCATTACGTCGCCGCAGGCGGGTGCACCGACCATGCCGGTACCGACAGATTCGTCGTTTTTGTCGAAAGTACCAACGTTGCGGGGGTTTTCGTAGTGGTCGATTACTTTATCGCTGTATGCCATGATGTGGTTTCCTTTGTGTTTTTAGTGGTGTAAATGGTTTGTTTACGAATATTCAGACGGCCTGAAGTTTAGATTTT
>NZ_JBQCWY010000434.1:0-2601 GCF_051956955.1 Neisseria sp. P0021.S005
TTTTTATTTTAACCACAGGTTAACCACTATGTTTTCCAACTACCTACTCAGCTTGGCAATATGGATACCCATCGCCGCAGGTGTGCTGGTTTTGGCGACCGGTAAAGACAGCCGTGCGCCGCTGGCGCGTGTGCTTGCCTTCATGGGTGCGCTTGCCGGTTTCTTGGTAACGCTGCCCCTGTTTACCGGTTTCGACCGTTTGAGCGGCGGCTATCAGTTTACCGAGTTCCACGAGTGGATTCCGCTTCTGAAAATCAACTACGCATTGGGCGTGGATGGTATTTCAGTGCTCTTTATCATCTTGAATGCGTTTATTACGCTGTTGGTGGTATTGGCCGGTTGGGAAGTCATTCAGAAACGTCCGGCGCAGTATATGGCGGCATTCCTGATGATGTCGGGTTTGATTAACGGCGCGTTTGCCGCGCAGGATGCGATTCTGTTTTATGTGTTCTTCGAGGGTATGCTGATTCCGCTGTACCTGATTATCGGTGTATGGGGCGGTCCGCGCCGCGTCTATGCGTCGGTCAAGCTGTTCCTCTATACGCTGATGGGTTCGCTTTTGATGCTGGTTGCCATGGTTTACCTGCACTATCAAACAGGCAGCTTCTCTATTGTCGATTTCCAAAACATCAAACAGATTCCGTTGGGCGTACAACAGCTTTTGTTTGTGGCGTTCTTCCTGTCATTTGCTGTAAAAGTGCCGATGTTCCCTGTGCACACTTGGTTGCCGGATGCCCACGTTGAAGCGCCGACCGGCGGTTCGATGGTGTTGGCGGCAATTACGCTGAAACTGGGTGCGTATGGTTTCTTGCGCTTTATCCTGCCGATTATGCCGGATGCGGCACGCTATTTTGCCCCTGTAATCATCGTATTGAGCCTGATTGCCGTGATTTACATCGGTATGGTGGCTTTGGTGCAAACCGATATGAAAAAACTGGTGGCATACTCTTCCATCAGCCATATGGGTTTTGTCACTTTGGGCATGTTCCTGTTTGTGAACGGCCAATTGAATGACTGGGCATTGAAAGGCGCAATCATTCAAATGATTTCCCACGGTTTTGTGTCCGCCGCGATGTTTATGTGTATCGGCGTGATGTACGACCGCCTGCATACCCGCAATATTGCCGATTATGGCGGCGTGGTCAATGTGATGCCTAAGTTTGCGGCGTTTATGATGTTGTTCGGTATGGCCAATGCCGGTCTGCCTGCGACTTCCGGCTTCGTGGGCGAGTTTATGGTGATTATGGGCGCGGTTAAAGTGAATTTCTGGGTAGGTGCGTTGGCTGCCATGACCCTGATTTACGGTGCGTCTTATACCCTGTGGATGTACAAACGCGTTATTTTTGGTGCAATCCACAATCCGCACGTTGCCGAAATGAAAGACATCAATTGCCGTGAATTTGCGATTTTGGCGATTTTGGCGGTTGCTGTTTTGGGCATGGGTCTGTATCCGCAAGCGTTTATCGAAGTGGTGCATCAAGCGGCAAACGATTTGATTGCCCATGTGGCACAAAGCAAGATTTGAGGTGTGTAAATGAACTGGTCTGATTTGAATTTAATGCCCGCCATGCCCGAAATCGTGCTGCTTGCGCTATTGGGTGTCGTATTGCTGGCAGACTTGTGGATTTGCGATAAAAGCCGCTATCTGACCCATCTGATGAGTTTGGGAACGGTCATCATCGTGGCCGTCACCCAATTGGCGGTATGGGAGCAGGGTAGTGTCGATGCCTTTCACGGTATGTATATTGCAGATGGCATGTCCCGTTTGGCAAAACTGGTGCTGTATGCGCTGACGTTTGGTCTGTTTATTTACAGTAAACCGTACAACCAAGACCGCCAAATCTTTAAAGGCGAGTTTTACACCCTGTCATTGTTTGCCCTGTTGGGTATGAGCGTCATGGTCAGCTCGGCACATTTCTTGACTGCGTATATCGGTTTGGAATTGTTGTCTTTGTCGCTGTACGCCATGATTGCCCTGCGCCGCGACTCCGGCCGCTCTGCCGAGGCCGCGCTGAAATACTTCGTATTGGGCGCGTTGGCCTCCGGTTTGCTGCTCTATGGTATTTCTATGGTTTACGGCGCCACCGGTTCCCTTGATTTTGCTTCCGTCTTGGCTTCTGCTTTCAATGAGCAGGCCAATGAATGGTTGTTGAAATTGGGTATGGTATTTATCGTAGTCGCCATTGCATTTAAATTGGGTGCGGTTCCATTCCATATGTGGGTACCCGATGTGTACGATGGTGCGCCGACCTCTGTTACCGCCTTTGTGGGTACGGCTCCGAAAATCGCCGCCGTTGTCTTTGCGTTCCGTATCCTTGTTACCGGTATGGGTACCATACATTCAGACTGGGCGCCGATGTTGGCCATTCTTGCCGTTGCTTCTTTGGTGGTCGGTAACCTTGCCGCCATCATGCAAACCAATATCAAACGTATGCTTGCCTATTCTACCGTATCGCACATGGGCTTTATCCTGTTGGCGTTTATGGCAGGCGCAGTCGGCTTTACTGCAGGTTTGTATTACGCCATTACCTATGCTTTGATGGCGGCAGTCAGCTTCGGTGTTTTGATGGTATTGTCCACCAAAGACATTGAATGTGAAAA
>NZ_JBQCWY010000435.1:0-2599 GCF_051956955.1 Neisseria sp. P0021.S005
CTTTGTTTTTTTGGTGCGAATACATGCTGGTCAGCGGCACATCCTGATTGAGCGTGTAAACCGCCATTTCAAATGCGGTAAAGTGCGGATAGAGGATGATGACTTTTTCGCCGGCGGCGAGGGCTTCATCGAGATGGTGTTTGTCTTGATAGCGTACCAACGAGCGCAGCTTGTCCGCAGGCGCGTACCAGTAGAGGCCGTATTCGAGCATCAGCTTGGCCATGTGTTGGAAATGGCGTTTGAGCAGGGCAGTGCGCTGGCTGTCGCTCAGCTCGGGAAAGCATTTTTTGAGGTTGACCTCGCCGACTTTGCGGCGCGGTTTGACCGCGTAATAAGCGAGAATGCCGATCGCGTCGGCAATCTTGTGCAACACGCAAAAAGGCAGCAGGCGGATGAGGTAGAGAAAAAGGAAGGCGGCTTTCATGAAGGCTCGCTGTATGTGGGCAAAGGGTTATTATAACCGAAAGGCCGTCTGAAAACGGGCTGGAACACTATTTCAGACGGCCTGAATGTCGGCTTACCATTGGAAACGGCCGCGCTTGACCTGTAGGCCGTCAGGGTTGAGTTGCGAAGCCAATCCGTGATTGCGCAGGGCGTGGGTAAGGGCGACGGCGAGTCCGTCGGCGGCATCGGCTTGAGGCGTGCCTGAAAGTGCAAGCATTTGGACCACCATATGCTGCACCTGCTCTTTGGCGGCCTTGCCCTTGCCGACCACAGCCTGCTTGACCTGAAGCGCGGTGTATTCAAATACGGGCAAATCGTGCATGACTAAAGCGGCAATCGCCGCACCGCGTGCCTGACCGAGCATCAAAGTCGCGGCCGGATTGACGTTGACGAAGACTTGCTCGATGGCCGCCTGATGCGGCTGATAGTGGCGGATGATTTCGTCGATATGGCGGACAATCACGGCGATGCGTTCGGAAAGCGACGCGCCGGTCGGCGTTTTGATACAGCCGGAAGCAACATAATGATGCTCGCGGCCGTGGACATCGATCACGCCGAAGCCGGTCACGCGGCTGCCGGGGTCGATGCCGAGAATGCGTGTGGGTTGGAACTGGGACATAGTGCGTGTTTAAAGTAATCGGTGTTTCAGGGCAGGCAGGCGCGTGCGCACGCTTTGCAGGCGCGCAGTATCCAAATCGGCACAAATCACGCCTTCGCCTTCCAGCAACGTCGCCAACACATCGCCCCAAGGGTCGATAATCATACTGTGGCCGAATGTGCGGCGGCCGCTTTCATGCAGTCCGCCTTGTGCCGACGCAATGACGTAGCATTGGTTTTCCACCGCACGGGCGCGCAGCAGCAATTCCCAATGCGCCTTGCCGGTCGTGTAAGTAAACGCGGCCGGCAACAGCAAAACATCAAACGGCTGCTGGGCGCGGAAAAACTCAGGAAAGCGCAAATCGTAGCAGACGCCGGCCGCTAGCGGAACATCGTCCACGCTTAACTTCGGCACATCGTTTCCCGCCAGTATCGTATCGGCTTCGGCGTAGCGTTCGCCCAAACCGGAAAAGCCGAAAAGATGCATTTTGTGGTAAAGCCCGATTTGGTTGCCGTCGCGGTCATACACCAGCATTGTGTTCATCACCTTGCCAGCGTCTGGGCTTTGCAACGGAACCGTACCGCCAAATAGCACCACGCCGCATTCCCTTGCCGTTTCGCTTAAGGCCGTCTGAAAACGGGTGTGGCAGGTTTTGCCAACTCGTCCATCATCCAAAGGCTCGGCAAATGCCAGCTTGTCCGTATCGTTTTTGCCCATCAGCGGCCAATATTCGGGCAGCAACACCCAATCCGCTCCTTGTTCAGCAGCCTCGCGGACAAGGCGTTTCATGGTGGCAATATTGGTTTCGGGGTCGGTAGACGACACCATTTGCACAGCAGCGGCGCGTAAAGAGCGCATCATCAAAACTCCTGTCAGATTTTGCAAGAATTGTAACTTGTTTACGCACAAGGCCGATACAATCGTCACACAATTCCTCTCCAAAAAAGGATAAACCATGAACTTGAAACTTCTCCTCACTGCTGCACTTTCCACCGCCGCACTTGCCGCACATGCCGACGTACAGCTCTACGGCAGCATCAAAAGCGGCATCGAAACCTCGCAAACCCGTTTCGGCGGCCAAACATACAGCCGAACCGCCATTGCCGACCAAGGCAGCCATATCGGTTTACGCGGCTCGCATCCGATTGGCGGCGGAACGAATTTTATTTGGGAAGTCGAACAAGACACGCCGGTCGGCAAAAACGGCTCCATCCGCCAAGACTGGCGCGAACGTCGAGACAATTTTGGCCGTTAAAGGAAAGATTGGATAGTAAAGGCCGTCTGAAAGATTTTCAGACGGCCTGTTTTTTATAGTGAGGTCGATTGATTTAAAGAATACACTTAAAAGGCGGTAATCAATAATATCTTAATATTTTCAAAATTTAACAGTTTTGTGTAACTTATTGATTAATTAATAGATTAATAAGATATTGGTTGATTGATTAGAAAACCAGCATTGTCTTTGCTTGAAAATTAATAAATTATTAAGTAAGGTTAAATGCAAGCGGTTTTATCCGTGAGTTAAATATTAATCAATAAGATAGGATGGTATAACCA
>NZ_JBQCWY010000436.1:0-2596 GCF_051956955.1 Neisseria sp. P0021.S005
ACTTTTCAGACGGCCTTTTTTCTTTTTCAAAGAGTAGAGAAATTTCAAAGAGTTTTTATAAATCATCTTCAAAATCCAAACGCTTGTTCTATCCTAATCATTTATATTCAAAGATGACAATCTCAATCTCATCCTCGCCAATAGAGATAGCGGCTCTTATATGAATACAAGATGCCGTCTGAAAGTTGAGTTTCAGACGGCCTTTGTGTAATGTGAGCTTTCCTACCATTTTTCCTTGCATCGATGAATCATACTCCCTCTACGATGTAAATTATGTAAACACTGTGTTGATGGTTTATCATAGCAAAGCCTGCACCAAGCAATCATAAATACCGCAATATGTATAAAATCAAAAACCAATAAGAGAAAAAATGAATAAACAACAACTTGCAGCCAAAATTTGGCAATCTGCGAATAAAATGCGTTCCAAAATTGAAGCGAACGAATACAAAGACTACATCTTAGGCTTTATTTTCTACAAATTTTTGTCCGACAAACTGGAGAAATTTGCCCTTGAACAAGGCTTAGAAAAATCAAATTTTGCCGATGAGCTTACCGAATCTAACGTGGATCTTGTCAACCATATCAAAAGAAACCTCGGTTATTTCATCAGCTACGAACATCTATTCTCAACTTGGCTAGCCCAAGGCTCGGATTTCAATATTGCCAACGTCCGCACTGCAATGAGCGCTTTCAGCCGCAATATTGCAGAAAACTACATCTCAGTTTTTGACGGCATTTTCAAAACCTTAGAATCCGGTTTGAGCAAATTGGGCGATACCGCCGCCAGCCAAACCAATGCGGTGAAAGACCTTTTCGTGCTGATTGCCGATATTCCAATGGACGGCAAACAAGGCTATGACGTATTGGGCTTTATTTACGAGTATCTCATCGGTATGTTTGCCGCTAATGCAGGCAAAAAAGCGGGCGAATTCTATACGCCGCACGAAGTATCTTTGCTGATGTCTGAAATTATTGCCGACCATCTCAAAGACCGTGAAGAAATCAGCATTTACGACCCGACCAGCGGCTCAGGTTCATTGCTGATCAACATCGGCCATAGCGTTGCCAAACATCTCAAAAGCGCCGACAGCATCAAATATTACGCACAAGAATTAAAAGAAAACACTTACAACCTCACGCGTATGAATTTGGTCATGCGCGGCATTTTGCCGAGCAATATTTTCACCCGCAATGCCGATACATTAGAAGACGACTGGCCGCTGGAAGGCGAGCCGCTGTATCTGGATGCCGTAGTGTCCAATCCGCCCTATTCCCAGCCGTGGAATCCCAAAGACAAAGAAGGCGACATCCGCTACAAACGTTTTGGCGTCGCCCCGCAGGCAAAAGCCGATTTTGCCTTTCTATTGCACGACCTCTTCCACTTAAAGCCCGACGGCATCATGACCATCGTCTTGCCGCATGGCGTGCTTTTTAGGGGCGGAGAAGAAGAGAAAATCAGAAAAAATCTGATTGAATACAATCATATCGATGCCATTATCGGTCTGCCTGCCAATATCTTTTTTGGTACGGGCATTCCCACCATCATCGTCGTTTTACGCCAAGAGCGCGAACGTAACGACGTATTGATGATTGACGCCTCCAAACATTTCATCAAAGTGGGCAAAAACAACCATTTGCAGGCAAGTGACATCAAGCGCATTGTCGATTGCGTGACCCATCGCCGGGAATTGCCTAAATTCTCCCGCATTGTGCCGAAAGCCGAAATTGTAGCAAACGGCTACAACCTCAACATTCCGCGCTATGTTGATTCCGCCGAACCGGTGGAGCAATGGGATATTTTCGCCACCATGCACGGCGGCATTCCCAAAGCCGAGCTGGCACAATTCGCAGACTATTGGGCAGCCTTTGACGGTTTACAGACGGCCTTATTTACCGATAACGGCACACCTTATGTGCAGCCGAAAACCGACAATCTCAAAGCCGCCATGCAAAGCCACGCCAGCGTGCTGAATTACCAAGCGCAATTTGCCCAAAACTTTGCCGATTTCCCCGCTCGCTTGGAAACCCTGCTGATTGAACCGATGGAAACGCTCAACATCTCCCAAACCCAGCAGCAACTCGCCGAACTCATTCGGGAAAAAGTGCAGGCAATGCCCTTATTGGATTTTTATACCGCCTATCAAAAACTCGATGACCTATGGCGCGCCGATGTGGCAGGCATTGCCGCCGATTTGGAGATGATTCAAACCGAAGGCAAACAAGCAATTAAGCAGGTTGATCCATTTATGGTGTTGAAAAAAGACAGCAAAACCAAAAAAGAAGCCGAAGTACAAGACGGCTGGGTAGGGCATATTCTGCCATTTGAATTGGTGCAAGCCGTCAAATTGCCGCAGGAATTGACAAACCTGAAAGCCAAAGAAAATCGCTTAGAGGAAATCACCGCCGAACTACAGAGTATTTTAGATGATTTGAGCGAAGAAGAAAAAAGTGGACCTTATGTCAATGACGATAATGATGCATTTATTGCTAAAGAAATTGCTGCTTATTTCAAAGTAATTTATGCAAGCGTTACAACAGAAGAAACAATCGCATTGGAAAATTACCTAGAATTATTGTCAAACAAGGCTAAAAA
>NZ_JBQCWY010000437.1:0-2595 GCF_051956955.1 Neisseria sp. P0021.S005
CTTTCAAAGTCTTCAATACGTTCTTCACTGTATTAATCCGCACTTCGATATTTTCCATCTCTGCGGTAAATCGCAGCTTATCCGTGCCGGCAAGGCGGTATTTTTTGTCGTTTTGAATCAGCAGGATGATTTCGGTTGGATCGACATTGTTGTTTTTGCCAAAAGTTACCGTTACCGCTTCGCTGGTCGCATCAATGGCATCTATGCCTAATTCTTTTGCCGCAAGCCGCAGGTGGTGGCTTTCGATAAGGGTTTTGACGGGTTGTTCGGGCAGGCCGAAGCGGTCGACGAGTTCTTCGTGTATGGCGTTGATTTGCTGCACGGTTTCGCAGACGGCGAGGCGTTTGTAGAGGATGAGGCGCTCGTGGATGTCGGGGCAGTAGTCTTCAGGCAATAATGCCGGGCTGTGCAGTTTGATTTCAGTGGTGATGCCCAGCGGTGCGTCGAGATCGGGCTGGCGGCCTTTTTTGAGGTCGCGCACGGCTTGTTTGAGCATTTCGGTGTAGAGCGTGAAGCCGACCTGTATCATTTCGCCGGACTGTCCTTCGCCGAGGATTTCGCCTGCGCCTCGGATTTCCAAATCCTGCATGGCGAGGGTGAAACCTGCGCCGAGTTCATCTGCCGCCGCGATGGCGTCGAGGCGTTTTTCTGCGTCTTTGGTGATGTATTCGGGCGTGAGCAGGTAGGCGTAGGCTTGGTGGTGGCTGCGGCCGACGCGCCCACGCAACTGATGAAGCTGAGCCAGCCCGAATTTGTCGGCGCGGTTGATGATGATGGTGTTGGCGTTGGGAATGTCGATGCCGGTTTCGATGATGGTGGAACAGAGCAACACGTTGAATCTTTGCTGCAAAAAGTCGCGCATCACTTGCTCCAGTTCGCGCTCGCGCAGTTGTCCGTGCGCCACGCCGATGCGGGCTTCGGGCAGCAGGGTTTCCAGCCGCTCGCGCATATTCTCAATCGTATCTACTTCATTGTGCAGGAAAAACACTTGTCCGCCGCGTTTGAGTTCGCGCAACACGGCTTCGCGCACGCTGCCTTCGCTGAAGGGTTTGACAAAGGTTTTGACGGCGAGGCGGCGGCTGGGCGCGGTAGTAATCAGCGAGAAGTCGCGCAGACCTTCGAGCGCCATGCTGAGGGTGCGTGGAATCGGTGTGGCGGTCATGGTAAGTATGTCTACGTTGGCGCGCAGACGTTTGAGCTGCTCTTTTTGGCGCACGCCGAAACGATGTTCTTCATCGATAATCACTAAACCTAAGTTTTTAAATTTGATGTCGTCTTGAACCAATTTGTGCGTGCCGATAACAATATCGACCGTACCGTCCGCCATGCCTTCCAGCGCGGCTTTGGTGGCTTTGCTGTTGTTGAAACGTGAAAGGCTGGCGACTTTCACGGGGAAATCGGCGAAGCGGTCGGCGAAGTTTTGCGCGTGCTGCTCGACCAAAAGCGTGGTTGGGGCGAGTACGGCGACCTGTTTGCCGCCCATCACCGCCACAAACGCGGCGCGCAGGGCGACTTCGGTTTTGCCAAAACCGACATCGCCGCACACTAGGCGGTCCATCGGCTTCGCCTGCGTCAAATCCTTAATCACAGCGGCGATGGCAGCGGCTTGGTCTTCGGTTTCTTCATAGCCAAAGCCGTCGGCAAATGCCTGATAATCCAACTCGTTGATTTCAAACTTGTGTCCCGATTGGGCGGCGCGTTGGGCGTAGAGATTGAGCAACTCGGCGGCGGTGTCGCGCGCTTTTTCGGCGGCTTTGCGTTTTGCCTTATTCCATGCGCCGCTGCCGAGCTTGTGCAGGGCGACGTTTTCATGCGCCTGACCAGAGTAGCGGCTGATTAAATGCAGTTGCGAAACAGGCACATAAAGCTGCGCTTCGCCCGCGTATTCGAGCAACATCATTTCGTTGGTTTCGTCGCCCAAGTCCATTGTGACCAAGCCCATATATCGGCCGATACCGTGTTCTTCGTGTACAACAGGATCGCCGATATTGATTTCGGCAAGGTCGCGTAACAGGCCGTCTGAAACGGCGGCGTGTTTCTTACGATGATGTTTGCTCGAGCGGGCGACATATTGATAAAGATCGGATTCGGTAATGACCGCGATGTTTTGATCTTCTAATTTAAACCCGTAAGCCAACGGCGCCACTGTAATCATCAGCGGCTCATGCGCCGACAAAAAGCCCTGCCAGTCGGACACGCTTTTGGCTTTCAAACCGTTTTGCTGCAAGAAACCGAGCATGGTTTCGCGCCGTCCCAAACTTTCGGCGCAAAGCAAAATTCGTCCGTCAAAGGCCGTCTGAAAATCTTTCAATGCCTGCAACGGTTCATCTGCTTGACGGTTGACGGCCACGTTTGGCAACGTATGTTCATCACCAAAAATATCCGGCAATACCTGACCATAGTTTTTCAGACGGCCTGCGAATACATCGGCAGAGAGATACAAATGCTGTGGAAGCAAAGGCGGATAAGTTTCGTCGCCCTGCGCCATGGCATAACGCGATTTGACGTCGCTCCAAAAACGGTTTGCCTCGGCATGAACGTCGCCCAAAGAGACAAACAGCGCATCTTCGCCGATGTAATCAAACAGCGTTTCCA
>NZ_JBQCWY010000438.1:0-2587 GCF_051956955.1 Neisseria sp. P0021.S005
CCTGCCCTGTGATAAACGACACACCGCAAGGGCAGCTTTGTGGTGTGTTTTGTTTTTTCAGGCGGCCTCTTTATATAAAGTGAGAACATTATGAGCCTAAAAACACAATTAACCGAAGACATGAAAACTGCCATGCGCGCCAAAGACCAAGTGTCTTTAAGCACCATTCGCCTGATTAATGCCGCCATCAAACAATTTGAAGTAGATGAGCGTACCGAAGCCGATGACGCAAAAGTCATCTCCATCCTGACCAAAATGGTGAAACAACGCAAAGACAGTGCCAAAATCTATACCGAAGCCAGCCGTCAAGATTTGGCTGACAAAGAAAACGCGGAAATCGAAATCCTCAACCGCTACCTGCCCCAAATGATGTCTGCAGAAGAAATCAAAACTGTCGTTGAAGCAACTATTGCAGAAACCGGTGCATCAGGCATGGCAGATATGGGTAAAGTCATGGGCGTACTGAAAACCCGCCTGACCGGAAAAGCCGACATGGGCGAAGTCAACAAGGTTTTGAAAGCCGCATTGACTGCTTAATCATCAATAATCAAAAAGGCCGTCTGAAATATTATTTTCAGACGGCCTTTCTTATTGTGCTCATCAAGCAGCAGTTACTTTACCTTCATGACGCAACAAAGTAATCAAATCGCTGATACGTTTTTTCATGGAACGGCGATCGACAATTTGGTCGATTGCGCCCTTCTCCAACAAAAATTCTGCACGTTGGAAACCTTCCGGCAAGGTTTCGCGTACAGTCTGCTCGATAACGCGCGGACCTGCAAAACCAATCAGAGCATTCGGTTCTGCCAAAACCACATCACCCAAGAAGGCAAAGCTGGCAGATACGCCGCCCATGGTCGGGTCGGTCAATACGGAAATAAACGGCAGACGTTTTTCAGTCAGCAAATGCAAAGCCGCGCTGGTTTTCGTCATCTGCATCAAAGAGTTCAAACCCTCCTGCATACGCGCACCACCGGAAGCCGCCACGCAAATAAACGAACAATTATCTGCAACAGCACGGCGTACACCCTGAACGAAACGCTCACCCACGACCGAACCCATAGAGCCGCCGATAAAACGGAATTCAAACGCAGCCACCACGACAGGCAGGCCGTTCATGGTGCCTTTCATAACAACCAAAGCATCGTCTTCGCCGGTTGCTTTGCGCGCAGCAGCAAGGCGATCCGGATATTTTTTGCTGTCTTTAAATTTCAGCGGGTCTGTCGGTTTAATATTGGCTGCAATCTCTTCACGGCCTTCTTCATCCAAAAGCAGGTCCAAACGTTCGCGCGCAGAAAGCGGATTGTGATGATTACATTTCGGGCAGACTTCGCTGTTTTGTTTCAACTCGGTTGAGTAAACCGTTGCCGAACAAGACGGACATTTGTGCCACAGACCTTCAGGGACGCTGGACGAACTGCTTCGGTTTTTAATTTTCGGAGGAAGAATTTTATCTAGCCAGCTCATGAATGACTCCTTAGGATTCAGAATTTAGACGGCCAGTTAAACGTAAGGCCGTCTGAAATAATGGAATAAAAAATATTAGCGAATCGCGTCTTTCAACTCTTTAACCAACGCACCTACTGCTTCGGCCTCGCTACCCGCATGGCTTTCAATCTCTTTGACGATACGGCTGCCGACAATAACGGCATCCGCTACCGCACCAATTTTACGCGCATTCTCCGCATTATTGATGCCGAAGCCGACACCAATCGGAATATCGATGTATTTGCGCAAAAGCTCTATTTTACGCGAAACTTCTTCAGTATCCAAACTTGCAGCACCGGTTACACCTTTGAGCGATACATAATACACAAAACCGCCGGCTACTTTGGCAATCGTTTGAATACGCTCCTCAGTTGTTGTTGGCGCAATAAGGAAAATACAATCAATACCTTGCGCTTTCAACGAGTCATGCAAAGGCGCAATGGTTTCTACCGGAGAATCCACGGTCAACACGCCATCTACGCCTGCCTCGGCAGCCGCTTGCGCAAACGCCTGATAACCCATTTTATGTACCGGGTTCAAGTAACCCATTAACACAACCGGCGTTTTATCATTGGTTTGGCGGAACAAGCGTACTGTTTCCAATACATCGCGCAAAGAAACATGATTTGCCAACGCCCTTTCAGCCGCACGTTGAATAGTCGGGCCATCCGCCATAGGGTCAGAAAACGGCACACCTAGTTCCAAAATATCAGCACCATTAGCCACCAGGCTATGCATCAATGCCAAGGTTGTCTCAAGGCTGGGATCACCCACCGTAATATAAGGAATCAGTGCTTTTGCGCCATTGAGCGCTGAGAAAGTTTGTTGGATTCTGCTCATTTTCTGCTATCCATTTCATCGATTTGAATGTTGTCCGGCAGCCTGTTTATTCTGCCGTTACATTTGTTTTAAAAACCTCAGTCTGCCATGAAAAGGCGGTATCTATCCGCATTATCTAATGACTGGTTCTTTCCAATCGGCAAACAAGAGGCTAAGTATAACATTTACGGCTATTTCATAGAATCATTTGCAATCAAGATTCTGATATTTTGAAAGCAATATAAAACAATAAAGGCCGTCTGAAAATCATTCAAACAGC
>NZ_JBQCWY010000439.1:0-2586 GCF_051956955.1 Neisseria sp. P0021.S005
AAATCAGGCCGTCTGAAACAATTAAAAGACAGTTTCAGACGGCCTACTCAATCCGGTTATGCCGCACCAACGCTATACGTTTCGCCCTTGCTGTCCGCTTGGCCGACAATGGTAGCAACGGCAGCGGCCAAGCCGTTGCGCGTCATGTATTTTTGCGGAATTTCTTGGGCATTTTGTGTCAAGGTATAGGCATTATCTTCTCCATCGGCAAGGCCGCAGGGGCGCAAGATGGTCCAATTCAAACCGCTTTGTTTGAGATAGATTTCGGCTTCTGTTTTGGCACGGACGGCTTCGCCGAGTGCCTGTTTAAACGGCTCGCTCATCATGTCCCATTGTTCGCCGCAACCCATGCTGGTAATCAATACAAAGCGGGCTTTCGGATTGGTGGCTTTCGTAGCAGCAATGATGTTGATATTGCCCAGCGCATCGCTGCGGATGCCCTCTTCGTTTTTGCCGCCGACAAAACTGATCACAGTATCGGGACGGTATTGTGCCAACGCTTTATCGAGTGCGTCGGCATCAAGCGCATCGGCGACGACGGTTTGAATATTGTGTTCGACAAAAAAGCTGTCTTCAGACGGCCTTCTCAATACGGCGACGGTATCGGCTGAGTCAGTCAATGTGCGGATATAGGCGCGGCCGGACGGCCCGTTGGCTCCGAAGATGAGTTGCATGTTTGGGGTTCCTTTGTATGGTAGATGTTTGTTGTTAGAAAATCCGCTCCTCTATGTAACAAGGAACGGATTATCAGGCCGTCTGAAACCGTTTAAGCGGCATCAAACAGTTTGCGCATGGCTTCGATTTGATGTTGTTTCAACTCGCCTGCTTCATCGCGACCGACAAAAATTTTAAACATGGCGCCACCATTGCGGTTGATAAAGTTGAGCGAGCAAGTGGCTTTGCCCATGAACGGGCGTTCCAAAAGGTAGATGGAGGCGCAGTTTTCGTAATAGATATGACCGTGTACGCCGCCGTCAGTTTCGGGATGATCAAAGTTGTAGAAACCGCGGCCGACTTTGCCGTTAGGCAGTTTGCCGCTGACTTCGACGATGGCATCGGGGGTGTGGGCGATGAAGGTAACGGATTCATCCCATGCGGCGATGGCTTGGAGAATTTCGACAATGCGGCTGCCTTCGGTTTGGCGCACGTTCTCTTCAGGCAGGCAGCGGATAACGTCTTCAAAACTGCATTGGTTTTGCGCGGCCAGCATTTCCAGCACTTGGCCGGGATTTTTTTCTAATGATTGGCGCAACATGGTTTGTTGTTCGGCTGAAAGTTTTTGCATGGTTTGATCCTTTTCTTGAGTCGGAAGAGTGAGCATGAGTTTGCGGATAAGGGTGGGCGACCAATAACGGCCGCTGGTATTCAAACGGATCAGGCCGTCTGAATCGGGTTCTTTAAAAAGCTGCATTTCCTGCCATTGAGCAATCAGCTTTTGCGCTGCTTTGTTGCCGTCGAACAATAATGGATTCAGACGGCCTGTTTCAATATCGTGCTGGACTTTGCTGAGAAGTGCTTTATTTGGACTATGGCCGCTCATAAATGCGATGTTTTTCTCGCCTTTCGGCGTGGCGAGATAGCTTTCCAAATCGCCCTGCACCTGATAGCTGAAACCGCCGAAGTTACCGCCTGCGCCGGAGCCGAACGCCAAACAGGAAATATCGGATTTGATCAGGGTATTGTAGCGGTTGCGCTCGCCACGGCCGGGATAGGCGAAGTGGCTGTTGCTGACCTGTTCCCAGCCTTTTTCCAGCAGTGTTTCAACCGTGTAGGCATATTGGTCTGCCTGAATATCGAAACCTGGCGGTGTCGGAAATGCGCCTTTTTCAATCATGCGGTTGATGGGCAGCATGGGATAAAGGTTGAACGCGTACGTATCCAAACCAGACAGCGGCAGCTCGGTGGCGCGGGCGATATCGTTTTGCCAAACTTCATCGGTTTGATTGGGCAGGCCGAACATCAAATCAGCGACAATCACGGCATCGAGTTCGCACAATTTTGCCAAATATTCAAACGCCTCGACGCCGCTGTGCTTGCGGCCGAGACGGCGTCGGATGGCGGTATTGAAGGTTTGCACGCCGATGGAAATGCGGTTGGCGCCTGCTTCGATGCAGGCCTGTGCTTTTTCCAGATCGAAATGGCTCATGCGCCCTTCGATGGTGAACTCGCAATCTTCGGCAAGCGGCAAATATTGGTAGCAGCCACGAATCAGGCGGACGAGGTCTTCCGTAAGCAACGCGGTCGGCGTACCGCCCCCGAAATAAACGGCTCGGATTTTGCCCTTTCCTGTACGGACTTCGGCTTCAGCGGCCATTTCTTCGATAATTTTGTCGGTGTACACGCTACTTTGGCTGTCCTTCCACGCATTGCGGTAGAAGCCGCAAAAAACGCAATGGTTGGCGCAAAATGGAATATGCAGATAAGCAAGCGCGTCCACATCGGTGGCATGGGGAAGCTTTTTCTTCCAAATGTTCTGCCACTGGGGACGCGGCATTGGAACACCGCCCCAAACGGGCATCAATGCCTGACGTTCGGGAAATGCCTTGGGCGCGGATTGTTTCGGAGTCCAAACAAGCTGCTGTACCA
>NZ_JBQCWY010000440.1:0-2580 GCF_051956955.1 Neisseria sp. P0021.S005
ACCATCTACCGGCACGAGTTCAGCTCCTGCCGCTTTGGCTTTTTCGCCATAGTTGCTGGTCAGGGATTGTGCGGTTTTCACGCCTTTGATGTCATCGATGGATTTGATGTTGCTGTCTTTGCGTACAACCAATACGGCACCGCTCCAGCTGTAAGGCTCGGATTTGTCAAAAGTCGCTTGACGTTCAGGGCTGGTCAGGCCGACTTGGTTGGCGACCACGTCAAAACGGCCAGCTTTCAAACCTGCCATCATAGAGTCCCAACGTGTTTCTTTAAATTCAACTTTGATGCCCAGTTTGTCGGCGACTGCGCGGGTTACTTCGACATCGTAGCCGGTCAATTTGCCGTCTTTGTCGTGGTAAGTGAATGGTGCGTAAGTACCTTCCGTACCGACAGTGATGGTACCTTTGTTGTTGATACGCTCAATCAATGAGCCTGAGGCCGCACCGGATTGTGCCGGAGCAGAAGAAGCTGAGTTGCTACCTTCTCCACCGCAAGCAGCCAAAACTACTGCAGCGATGCTGCCGAGTACGAATTTTTTCAACATGGATTTTTACTCCTGACTTTAAGTGTGTCATTTAGTATTAAAGCGTGCATTCTAAGCGAAACTGCCCAAAATACAAAATACATCTTATGCCTTAAAAGGCCGTCTGAACGCTGATTTGTTCAGACGGCCTTGAATGATGTATAAAAAATTCAGCTTATGCAATTTCAAGCCACATGACTTGATAGGGTTGCAGTACTAAGTCCTGATTCAGAGAAACGGTTTGGCCGCTGATCAAATCGTGCGCTTTGAACGGCATGGCCTGCAAGGTGTGCGCACTGATGGTTTGCGCTTGTTCGCTGAAGTTACCGAATGCCAAAAGCGCGTTGTTGCGCATATAGCCGATGATGTGTTTGTTGTTGGTGTTGAAGGTGACCAATCTACCGCCATTAAAGCGCGGATTGCTTTGGCGGATGGAAATCATATGGCGCAAACCTTGGAAGATTTGACCGGCAGTGGTCGAGCTGTCATGGCGTTGGTTGTACAACTCCTCATTGTAACGAGGACGGTGTGCCCAGCGGCTGTCGTCACTCTTGTTGCTGTCGTTCGACCAGTCGTCGTCGTTGAGCGTACCGACTTCGTCGCCTAGATAAATCAGCGGTAAGCCGCCGGTACTCAAAGCGATACTGTACAAAAGTTTGATGCGCTCAACGGCATATGGATCGTTTTGCGCCAAGCCGACCAATGCTGCGGCTGTACCACTGACACGGCAGTCGCCTGTGCTTGGGTTGTATTGGAACGGTACACCGCGCGCGAAGCTGCCGTCGAAATGGTTGACGAAGAAGCGGTTGAGGAATTGTCGGTGGTCGTAGCCGTGAATACCGAACTGCCATGCGTCCTCATCGGCAAATGTCCAGCCGATGTCGTCATGACTGCGGACATAGTTGACCCATGCAGTATGGTCGGGCAGGTTGTGGCGGTAGGTTAGTGCTTGATGGAGCAGGTTGACTTCGCGTGTGGCGAGGGTGTTCCACAACAATGCCATTTGCAGAGGGTTGTAGCCGATTTGGCATTCGTCTTGGCTGATGTATTGGACAACTTGGTCAGGATGGACGATGGCTTCGGATTTGAAGAACACGGCTGGCGCTGCGATACGCATTACGGAGTTAAACGCGCGAATCAGGGCGTGTGCCTGAGGCAGGTTTTCGCAGCTTGTGCCCATTTGCTTCCAAATAAAGGCAACGGCATCCATGCGCAGAATATCAACGCCCAAGTTGGCAAGGAATATCATTTCGCCTGCCATAGCGCGGAATACCCATGGGTTGCTGTAATTCAAGTCCCACTGGAAGGAGTTGAATGTTGTCCATACCCAGCGTCCGTCTTCCAGTTGGGAGAAGCCGCCCGGGTGTTGGTCGGGGAAGATTTCACGCAGAGTGCGGTCGTATTGGTCGGGCATCCAGCGGTCGGGGAAGATGTAGTAGAAGTTGTCGTAGAGCGGATCACCGGCGGCGCAGCCTTTTGCCCATTCGTGTTCGTTAGAAGTGTGATTGAAGATGAAATCTACAACGGCGGAAATACCTGCTTCGTGCAAGGCGGCAATGACATCACGCAAGTCGTCTATTGTGCCTAGTGCCGGATTGACATCGCGGTAGCTGCTGACAGCATAGCCGCCGTCGCTTTTGCCTTCAGGGCATTTAAACGGGGGCATTAGGTGCAGATAGGTCAGACCCAATTCTTGGAAATAAGGGATTTTGGCTTTCAAGCCTTGCAGATCACCTGCGAACAAATCGACGTAGCACACGCCGCCAACCTGTTTGTTGGACAAAATCCAGTCAGGATCGTTTTCGCGTGCGATATCGATGTCTTTTAAGGATGAGTTGCGTTGGGAATAGCTTTGCCATGCTTGGGCAATCAGTTGCTCCAACATGGGGAGGACGGCTTCGTTGTTGTTGTAAACATTGTCCAGCTCGTGCATCAGTTTTGGGAAGTGTTCCTCAAGTCGTCTGTCAAACTGTTTCCAGTCTTCAGATGTCTCGATGCTTGCACGCTGTTCGGGGGTATAAATCGATAGGGTGCGTTCTTTAAGGTGATGCAAGG
>NZ_JBQCWY010000441.1:0-2577 GCF_051956955.1 Neisseria sp. P0021.S005
TTGATGAAACTTCTTACTAAACTTAAAAAGAAAAAGACCCTTTAACCATGCCTTCAGAACACCTTATTTCTTCCACTGCCGCAACGCCGTCTGAACATACCGTTGCGTGGGTGTTCGGTCAGCCTGTTACCGATGTGCCGCAGGATTTGTTTATTCCGCCTGATGCGTTGAAGGTGGTATTAAGCAGCTTCCAAGGGCCGTTGGATTTGCTGCTGTACCTTATCCGCAAGCAGAATATCGATGTCCTCGATATTCCTATGGTGAAGATTACTGAGCAGTATCTGCACTATATTGCCCAAATGGAAGCGTATCAGTTTGATTTGGCGGCGGAATACCTGTTGATGGCAGCAATGCTGATTGAAATTAAATCGCGCCTGCTGTTGCCGCGTCCTGAAGAAGTTGAGGATGAAGAGGCGGATCCGCGTGCCGAGCTGGTGCGCCGTCTGTTGGCTTACGAACAGATGAAACTGGCGGCTCAGGGTTTGGATGCGTTGCCGCGCGCCGGACGTGATTTTGCTTGGGCGTATTTGCCGCTGGAAATTGCGGTCGAAGCAAAGTTGCCGGAAGTGTACGTTGCCGATTTGACGCAGGCTTGGTTGGGTATTTTATCGCGTGCCAAGCATACGCGCAGTCATGAAGTGGTGCGGGAAACCATTTCCGTGCGTGCGCAGATGACGGCGATTTTGCGTCGTTTGAACGAAAGCGGTATCAGCAAGTTCAGCGATTTGTTTAAGCCGGAGCAGGGCGCGACATATGTGGTGGTCAATTTTATTGCATTGCTGGAATTGGCTAAAGAGGGCTTGGTGCGTATCGTACAGCCGGAAAATTATGGCGAAATCGAAATCAGCCTGAAAGACGGTTTGGAAACAAATGAAGCCGAAATGTTTTCAGACGGCCTTGAAGCCGATGAAACCGATAACGAAAATTTGAATAAAGAGAACTAAAATGAATTCGACGACGAGTCATACCAAAGCTTCTTTATGGGCGGTGGGCTTAATGCTGTTTGCCCTGTTTTTTGGGGCAGGGAACTTGATTTTTCCAGCTTTTTTGGGACAGCAGGCCGGTGAAAACTGGCTTTCGGCGATGTTCGGTTTTCTGCTGACCGGGGCGGGTTTGCCATTGTTGGGCGTGATTGCCGTCGGCTATTCCGGCTCGCGCGATGTGGAAGCATTGGCCTCCCGTGTTGCGCCTTGGTACGGCGTGACTTTTGCCACTGCGCTTTATCTGGCAATCGGCCCTCTGTTTGCCATGCCGCGTACGGCAACGGTATCTTTTGAAACTGCAATTTCTCCTTTCATTGATGAGTCTTGGAAAAACATCGCATTGGCCGTATTCAGCCTGGTGTTTTTCGGTATTACTTATTGGCTGTCGATTTCTCCGGGTAAGCTGGTTGACCGTATCGGTAAAATCCTTACGCCCGTTTTGTTGCTAGCAATTGCAATATTGGTCGGCTATGCCGCTATTAACCCGATGGGTATGCCGCAGGCGGCGCAAGGCGATTTTGCTACTCATCCGTTGGTTAAAGGCATTTTGGAAGGCTACGGCACCATGGACGCGCTGGCTTCGCTGGTGTTTGCCATTATCGTCATCGATGCCGTTCGCGCCATGGGCGTGGACAATCGCGCGGACTTGCTGAAGACCACGACGATTTCGGGCGTGTTGGCAGCTTCTTGTTTGGCAGTGGTTTATCTGTTTATCGGCTATATGGGCGCGACAGGTGTGGCCGGTATCGGCTTACAGGAAAACGGCGCGTCGGTTTTGTCTAAAACCGCACAGCACTATTTCGGTACGGCCGGTATTGTGTTGCTTGGCGTCATGGTGCTGCTTGCCTGTCTGAGTACGGCGGTTGGCTTGATTACTTCATGCGCCGAATATTTCAACCGTCTTTGCCCGGGTATTTCTTATAAAATCTTTGTGATACTGAATACGGTGGTGTCTATCCTGTTGGCCAACAAAGGCCTGTCAGCGATTTTGCAGTTTTCCATCCCTATGTTGATGCTGTTGTATCCGCTGACCATCGTCATCATTTTGCTGGCCTTGACAGATAAACTGTTTGGCGGCGGCCGTATTGTCTATTTCTGCACCATGATGGCGGCCCTTATGGTCGGCTTGCTCGATGCCTATAAGGCCGCGTTTGGATTTGATGCCGATACCGCAGCTGCCATCGAGCGCGCATTGCCGTTTTACAATATCGGTCTAGGGTGGGTTGTTCCCTCTTTAGCCTGCTTTATACTCGGCTGTATTTTGAATGCGGCGTTGAAGAAAAAAGCATGATGATAAACAGGCCGTCTGAAAATGTTCAGACGGTCTGTTTATTTCGCCGACCACGCAAACGACAGATGATTTTTTTAAAGAAATCCGTTATAATTGAAAAGTTAAGGCTTTGCGAAATACCGTTTCGCAGATGCAACATATTGAGAAGATTTATTTCCACAAATCCCGTTTTTTCAGCAAACGACTTGAACTGAAGGCGGATTTCGTGGTATAAATCGCGTTTTACTATTTTAGAAGTTTGGAGACTAACCATGGCACGAGTTTGCAAAGTGACCGGTAAGCGCCCGATGTCTGGCAATAACG
>NZ_JBQCWY010000442.1:0-2577 GCF_051956955.1 Neisseria sp. P0021.S005
CGTTATTGCCAGACATCGGGCGCTTACCGGTCACTTTGCAAACTCGTGCCATGGTTAGTCTCCAAACTTCTAAAATAGTAAAACGCGATTTATACCACGAAATCCGCCTTCAGTTCAAGTCGTTTGCCGAAAAAACGGGATTTATGGAAATAAATCTTCTCAATATGTTGCATCTGCGAAACGGTATTTCGCAAAGCCTTAACTTTTCAATTATAACGGATTTCTTTAAAAAAATCATCTGTCGTTTGCGTGGTCGGCGAAATAAACAGGCCGTCTGAACATTTCAGACGGCCTGTTTTATCGTCATGCTTTTTTCTTCAACGCCGCATTCAAAATGCAACCGAGTATAAAGCAGGCTAAAGAGGGAACAACCCACCCTAAACCGATATTGTAAAACGGCAATGCGCGCTCGATGGCAGCAGCGGTATCGGCATCAAATCCAAACGCGGCCTTATAGGCATCGAGCAAACCGACCACAAGAGCCGCCATCATGGTGCAGAAATAGACAATACGGCCGCCGCCAAACAATTTATCTGTCAAAGCCAGCAGAATGATGACGATGGTCAGCGGATACAACAGCATCAACATAGGGATGGAAAACTGCAAAATCGCTGACAGGCCTTTGTTGGCCAACAGAATAGACACCACCGTATTCAGTATTACAAAGGTTTTATAAGAAATACCCGGGCAAAGACGGTTGAAATATTCGGCACATGAAGTAATCAAGCCAACCGCCGTACTCAGACAGGCAAGCAGCACCATAACGCCAAGCAGCACAATACCGGCCGTACCGAAATAGTGTTGTGCAGTTTTAGACAAAACCGACGCGCCATTTTCCTGCAAGCCGATACCGGCCACACCTGTCGCGCCCATATAGCCAATAAACAGGTAAACTACTGCCAAACAAGAAGCCGCCAACACACCGGAAATCGTCGTTGTCTTCAGCAAGTCCGCGCGGTTGTCCACGCCCATGGCGCGAACGGCATCAATGACTATAATGGCAAACACCAGCGAAGCCAGCGCGTCCATGGTGCCATAGCCTTCCAAAATGCCTTTAACCAACGGATGAGTGACAAAATCGCCTTGCGCCGCCTGCGGCACGCCCATCGGGTTAATGGCGGCATAGCCGACCAATATCGCAATTGACAGCAACAAAACAGGCGTGAGAATTTTACCGATACGGTCAACCAGCTTCCCCGGAGAAATCGACAGCCAATAAGTAATGCCGAAAAACACCAGGCTGAATACTGCCAATGCGATGCTTTTCCAAGATTCATCAATGAAAGGGGAAATCGCGGTTTCAAAAGATACTGTCGCCGTACGCGGCATGGCAAACAGAGGGCCGATTGCCAGATAAAGCGCGGTAGCAAAAGTCACGCCGTACCAAGGCGCAACACGGGAGGCCAATGCTTCCACATCGCGCGAGCCGGAATAGCCGACGGCAATCACGCCCAACAATGGCAAACCTGCGCCCGTCAGCAAAAAGCCGAACATGGCCGAAAGCCAGTTATCACCGGCCTGCTGTCCCAAAAAAGCAGGAAAAATCAGGTTCCCTGCCCCAAAAAACAGGGCAAACAGCATTAAGCCCACCGCCCATAAAGAAGCTTTGTTATGACTTGTCGTCGAATTCATTTTAGTTCTCTTTTTTCAAATTTTCGTTATCGGTTTCATCGGCTTCAAGGCCGTCTGAAAACATTTCGGCTTCGTTTGTTTCCAAACCGTCTTTCAGGCTGATTTCGATTTCACCATAATTTTCAGGCTGCACGATACGCACCAAGCCTTCTTTAGCCAATTCCAGCAATGCAATAAAATTGACCACCACATATGTCGCGCCCTGCTCCGGTTTAAACAAATCGCTGAACTTGCTGATACCGCTTTCGTTCAAACGACGCAAAATCGCTGTCATCTGCGCACGAACAGAAATGGTTTCCCGCACCACTTCATGACTGCACGTATGCTTGGCACGCGACAAAATACCCAACCAAGCCTGCGTCAAATCGGCAACGTACACTTCCGGCAACTTCGCTTCGACCGCAATTTCCAACGGCAGATACGCCCAAGCAAAATCACGTCCGGCACGCGGCAACGCATCCAAACCCTGAGCCGCCAGTTTCATCTGTTCGTAAGCCAACAGACGGCGCACCAACTCGGCACGCGGATCCGCCTCTTCATCCTCAACTTCTTCAGGACGCGGCAACAGCAGGCGCGATTTAATTTCAATCAACATCGCCGCCATCAGCAGGTATTCCGCCGCCAAATCAAACTGATACGCTTCCATTTGGGCAATATAGTGCAGATACTGCTCGGTAATCTTCACCATCGGAATATCGAGGACATCGATATTCTGCTTGCGGATAAGGTACAGCAGCAAATCCAACGGTCCTTGGAAGCTGCTCAATACCACCTTCAACGCATCAGGCGGAATAAACAAATCCTGCGGCACATCGGTGACAGGCTGACCGAACACCCACGCAACGGTATGTTCAGACGGCGTTGCGGCAGTGGAAGAAATAAGGTGTTCTGAAGGCATGGTTAAAGGGTCTTTTTCTTTTTAAGTTTAGTAAGAAGTTTCATCAA
>NZ_JBQCWY010000443.1:0-2573 GCF_051956955.1 Neisseria sp. P0021.S005
ATGCGTATAATAGACAGGGATATACAGCACAAAGATTGTCTAATATTTCAGGTGTTGGTGAAATTGTAGAGAAGTTTAGTCGTTGGATAATGGCTGTTATTTATATTGGTTTAGGATTATTTATTATTATTGAAAATAATACAATTCAAACAATAATATCAATAATATGAATGATACGGGCATTTGAGTATCTGACAAACCTTGCGGTTCGTTGCCCTCTCCCTAAACCTCTCCCACGGGGAGAGGGGATCAGGTTGCTGAAAATCAAAGAACGTAGAATTGAGAATCAGATGTCAGGTAAACCTAAAAATGTTCGGGTTTGGCAGTTTAATCCCCTCTCCCCGTGGGAGAGGGCTAGGGAGAGGGTAAGCAAGCCGAAGGCTTGCCTGTTTGGCAAAAATACAGCCCTGTCCTCCCAATAAATCTATATCCGAAAGCATCTTCATGCAGAATCAAGCCAAACTATGAATAAGTTTTTTACCCACCCCATGCGGCCGTTTTTCGTCGGTGCGGCGGTGCTTGCCATACTCGGCGCGTTGGTGTTTTTCATCGGCCCCGGTGCCGTCATTTTGCACCGCCAAATCTTCTTAGAGCTCATGCTGCCTGCGGCATACGGCGGTTTTCTGACTGCCGCCATGCTTGAATGGACGGGCTATCAAGGCCGTCTGAAACCTGTCGCTACTTTGATGGCGGCATTACTGCTCGCCGCATCCGCCATACTGCCCTTTTCGCCGCAAACTGCCTCGTTTTTCGTTGCTGTCTATTGGCTGGTATTGCTGCTGTTCTGCACTTGGCTGATTTGGCTTGATCGCAACACTGATAACTTCGCCCTACTAATGCTGCTCGCCGCATTTACCGTTTTTCAGACGGCCTACGCCGCAACTGGCGATTTGAACTTACTGCGCGCGCAAGTACATCTGAACATAGCAGCTGTCATGTTTGTATCCGTCCGCGTCAGCATTCTTTTGGGCGCGGAAGCCCTTAAAGAATGCCGTCTGAAAGACCCTGTTTTTATTCCAAATATCGTTTATAAAAACATCGCCATTACTTTCCTGCTGCTGCACGCCGCCGCCGAACTTTGGCTGCCCGCACAAACCGCCGGTTTTACCGCGCTTGCCGTCGGATTCATCCTGCTCGCCAAGCTGCGTGAGCTCCACCATCACGAACTCCTGCGCAAACACTACGTCTGCACTTATTACCTGCTCCAGCTTTTTGCCGCCGCAGGCTATCTGTGGACAGGCGTGGAGAAACTGCAAAATCTGCCTTCCTCCGCCCCATTACACTTGATTACCCTCGGCGGTATGATGGGCGGCGTGATGATGGTGTGGCTGACCGCCGGACTGTGGCACAGCGGCTTTACCAAACTCGACTACCCGAAACTCTGCCGCATTGCCATCCCCCTACTCTTTATGGCCGCCATCTCGCGCGCTTTCTTGATGAACGTGAACCCGATATTTTTCATTACCGTTCCTGCGATTCTGACCATCGCCGTGTTCGTACTGTATCTTTTCACGTTTGTACCGATATTTCGGGAAAATGCGTTTACGGATGATCCGGAATGAAACAAAAGGCCGTCTGAAACTTTCAGACGGCCTTTTGTTTTAAATAAATGCTTTATTTGTTGGCGTTCAAATAAAGATTAATCAGGCGTGTAGTGGAGCTGTCGTGTTTTTGCACTTCAGTCTCGCCGGTCAATTCGGCAAGAATGGTTTTGGCCAACTGTTTGCCGAGTTCTACGCCCCATTGGTCAAAGCTGTTGATGCCCCAAATAATGCCTTGCACGAAGGTTTTGTGTTCGTACATGGCAATCAGGCTGCCCATATTGCGCGGGTTGATTTTGTCCATGAGGATGAGGTTGGTCGGGCGGTTGCCGGAGAAGGTTTTGTGCGGAACCAGCTCTTCGATACGCGCTTCGTCCATGCCTTGTGCTTGAAGCTCGGCGCGTACTTCGTCAGGCGTTTTACCTCGCATAAAGGCTTCGGCTTGGGCAAAGACGTTTGCCAACAGGATTTCGTGGTGGCCTTGCAAATTGCTGCGTTTTTCAAGGGATGCAATCAGGTCAATCGGCGTGATGTGCGTACCTTGGTGCAGCAGTTGGAAGAAGGCATGCTGGCCGTTGATACCGGTTTCGCCCCAAATAATCGGGGAAGTTTCGTAACCGACCGGTTTACCGTCAAGGGTAACTTGTTTGCCGTTACTCTCCATGTCGAGCTGCTGGATGAATTTGGGCAGGCGGTGGAGATGTTGGTCGTAAGGAGCGATAACGTGGCTGCCGCCGCCGTAGTAGTTGATGTACCAAACACCGATAAGGGCAAGGATAACCGGCAGGTTGCGCTCCAGCGGCGTGTTGATGAAGTGTTGGTCCATCAGGTGTGCGCCGTTGAGCATTTCGATGAAGTTTTCTTCGCCGAGATACAGCATAATCGGCAGGCCGATGGCCGACCAGAGGCTGTATCGTCCGCCGACCCAGTCCCAAAATTCAAACATATTGGCGGTATCGATACCGAATTCGGCAACGGCTTTTTGGTTGGTCGATACGGCAACGAAGTGTTTGGCCACGGCGCTTTCATCGC
>NZ_JBQCWY010000444.1:0-2572 GCF_051956955.1 Neisseria sp. P0021.S005
CGCGTGCCACACGCGGCTCGGATATTGAAGACACCGCGTTCAAAACCAATATGGAAGCCGCCGAAGAGGTCGCCCGTCAAATGCGCCTGCGCGACTTGGGCGGTTTGGTCGTCATCGACTTCATCGACATGGAAAATCCGAAACACCAACGCGATGTTGAAAACGTCCTGCGCGACGCGCTCAAAAAAGACCGCGCACGCGTGCAAATGGGCAAACTTTCGCGTTTCGGCCTTTTGGAATTGAGCCGTCAACGTTTGAAACCGGCTTTGGGCGAAAGCAGCCATGTTGCGTGTCCGCGTTGCGCCGGTACCGGTGTCATCCGCGGCATCGAATCCACCGCCCTGCACGTTTTGCGCATCATTCAAGAAGAAGCAATGAAAGACAACACCGGCGAAGTACACGCACAAGTGCCTGTCGATGTTGCTACCTTCCTGTTGAACGAAAAACGCGCCGAGCTGTTTGCGATGGAAGAGCGCTTGGATGTGAACGTCGTCCTGATTCCAAACATTCACTTGGAAAATCCGCACTACGAAATCAACCGCATCCGCATTGATGACGTAGAAGAAGACGGCGAACCGAGCTACAAACGTGTTGCCGAGCCGGAAGAAGACGAATCCGCCAAACCTTTCGGCAGCGAAAAAGCCAAAGCTTCCCGTCCTGAGCCAGCTGTCAAAGGCGTGCGCCATACCCAGCCTGCGCCGACTGTCGCCCCTGAGAAAAAAGCCTCTTGGTGGGACAGCTTCAAAGCTTGGTTGAAACGTATTTTTGGCGGCAATACCGCAGCCGAAACCGCGCCTGTTGCCGAAGTGGCAGAAAAACGCACTTCGGGCAGCAACAACCGCAACAGCAATTCCAGCAACCGCCGCGCAAACAGCCGCCGTCAAAATCCACGCCGCAGCAACAAAAACGACGGCAGCAAAGTTGAAGTGCGCGAAGTGAATGCCGAAGCTGCCGACAGCAAGTTTGAAGAAAGCAAATCAAACGAAAGCCGCAATGACGAGCGTAAAGACACTCGCCGCAACCGCAACCGTAACAACCGCCGTGATGATCGCAACAACGAGCGCAACCGTGTTGAGGAAACGGTTGAAGACGTAAATGTTCAAGAAGTGGCTGCACTGGCTGAAATGCCGTCTGAAAACCAAGCGGAACAAAACGGCAATAAACGCCGCCGCAACAACAGTCGTAACGAGCGCAACCGTAATCAATCTGCGGAAAACCGTGTTGAGGACGTGAACGTTCAAGCCGATGGCGAACAGGCGCAAGTCGAAGAGGACAACAACGTCCGCAGCGAAGAGGGTGTGAAAAACAATGGCCGTCAAGGACGTGACCGCAACAACCGTCAGCGCAACAACCGCAACGACCGCCGTTCTAACAGCAAAAAACGCAATATTCCGTCTTCGGCAAAAATCGAGCAATACCTGAACATTACCGATACCGCCGACAAAGTCCTCTTTGCCGTAGCGCATGTTTTAGGTTTGAACGAAAAGGTTGAAGCTGCAAATGCGACATTGTCTTCTGAAAGCGACCAAGCCGAGCCGCTGGTGATTGTGGTATCCGAGCCTGAAGTGACCAACGCAGAGCCATTCGTATTTGCGATTGAAAGCGAAGACGAGCCTGCCGTAGCGCAAACTGAAGGCGCTGATGCCGAACAAGCCCTGCTTGCTTCTGCAGTCAGCAACGTCAAAGAAGCCATTTCTGCGGTATTGTCTCCGAATGCAACGGCTACTGTTGCACCGGTTGAAGCACCAGCCGAAACTGTTGCCACACAAACTGAAACCGTCGCTGAAGCAGCGCCTGTCGCAATCGTTGTACCTGAGAGCTTGGGCGATTTGATCTTCGTTGAAACCGATCCGCAAGCCGTTGCCGCTTTTGCTGCGCAGCCACAACCTGAACCGGTTGCCAAAACACGCCGTTCGGATGTGCCTAAAGTAGAAGTGGAAGACGTAGCAGTCGAAATGATTTTGGTGGAAACACGCAAAGATTAAGATTGGTTTTCCAGTTAAAAGCCCGATGTTGAACGCATCGGGCTTTTTTATTGGCAAGGAGTTATGCTGCTCTTATTTTCTTTGTGTTTACCATGAGCATTGCTTCATGGTTGAAAAAGCAGGATAGATTGCTGAGAAAGGGAAGGCATGGTTTTTTCAATAGGAAGGGCTTAATGAAAATTGGTATGAGAAAAGCCGTCTGAAATGGTTTCAGACGGCCTTGGTTTGTGTGTGTATGTTTAGGTATTGTGATTAGTTTTTGTTCAGAGAGTCACGGATTTCGCGCAACAACAGAACTTCTTCGCTAGGCTCTGCTGGTGCTTCTTCAGCAGGAGCTTCGGCTTTTTTCACAGAGTTGATGGCTTTAACCACGCAGAAGATGGCAGCGGCGATGATCAGGAAGCTGATTACAGTGTTGATGAACAGACCGATATTCAGGGTAACGGCACCGGCTGCTTGGGCGGCTGCCAGGTTGGCGTAACCTTCAGCAGGAGCGGCTTGTGCGCCGTTTTTCAGGGTGATGAACAGGTTGGAGAAATCAACGCCGCCGATTAGTAGACCGATAGGAGGCATGATTACATCGTCAA
>NZ_JBQCWY010000445.1:0-2560 GCF_051956955.1 Neisseria sp. P0021.S005
TACCAACGCCTTTAAAATCAACGAAGACGTGGTAATCCCACTCGAAAGGCTCGGTGAGTATTCAGACGGCATCGAACGCATCAACATTGAGCTTTCCATCCAAAACAAACTCAAACTCTGTGCCGCCTTGGAGCAATATCTGTCCGGCAAACTCCCCATCGACAAAATGGGAACAGACCTGCCAACCGCCGAACTGTTAGGTGAACGCGGCAAACACGCCCTAGCCCACGTTTCCTCTGTCAAAGCGCGTTGGGAATGGTTGCTTGCTAACTTGGATGCGCCACTTGCCGACTATAAAGCTCGCTATGGCGCATCCGTCCACGCCGCGCCCGAAGCCAAAGACAATGAAAGCTGCTTTATTGCCTTCCGCGATTTCCGCCTGCGTGTGTCTGTCAAAGCGGACGTAATGAAGCCGCTTTCTGAAATCTTCAGCGGCAAAACCGATACCAAAATTATTCAAGGTTTGGGCAAAATCCACGCCAAAACCGTGCGCAGCCGCGTCTTCGTCGCCCTGCATATGCACGCCGGCGACGGTAACGTTCATACCAATATTCCGGTTAACTCAGACGATGCCGAAATGCTTCAGACGGCCTACCGTTCGGTCGAACGCATTATGAAAATCGCCCGTTCGCTCGGCGGCGTGATTTCGGGCGAACACGGCATCGGCATCACCAAGCTCGAATTTTTGACCGATGAAGATTTGCAGCCGTTTTGGGACTACAAAAACCAAGTCGATCCCAAACACACCTTCAACCGTCACAAACTGATGAAAGGCTCGGACCTGCGCAACGCCTATACGCCGTCTTTCGAGCTTTTGGGGGCGGAATCGCTGATTATGGAAAAATCAGACCTCGGCACCATCGCCGATTCCGTCAAAGACTGCCTGCGCTGCGGAAAATGCAAACCTGTTTGCTCTACTCACGTTCCGCGTGCCAACCTGCTGTACAGCCCCCGCAACAAAATCCTCGGCGTAGGCTTGCTGACCGAAGCCTTCTTATACGAAGAACAAACCCGTCGTGGCGTTTCCGTCAAACATTTTGAAGAACTGATGGACATCGGCGACCACTGTACCGTGTGCCACCGCTGCGTTAAACCTTGCCCTGTCAATATCGACTTCGGCGATGTTACCGTAGCCGTACGCAACTACCTTGCCGATTCCGGTCACAAACGCTTTGCGCCTGTGGCTTCAATGGGCATGGCATTTTTGAACGCCACAGGCCCGAAAACCATCAAAGCCCTTCGCGCCGCCATGATACAGACCGGCTTCCCTGCGCAGAACTTTGCCTACAAAATCGGCAAGCTTCTTCCGATTGGCACCAAAAAGCAAAAAGCCGAACCGAAAGCTACCGTCGGTACCGCCTCAATCAAAGAACAGGTTATCCACTTCATCAACCGTCCTTTGCCGAAAAGCGTGCCTGCCAAAACTCCGCGCTCCATGCTGGGTATAGAAGACGACAAGAGTATTCCTATCATCCGCAATCCGGCTTCGCCGGAAGATGCCGAAGCCGTGTTCTACTTCCCAGGTTGTGGCTCTGAGCGCCTGTTCAGCCAAATCGGACTCGCCGTTCAAGCCATGCTTTGGCATGTCGGTGTACAAACCGTCCTGCCGCCGGGCTATATGTGTTGCGGCTATCCGCAAGACGCTGGCGGCAATAAGGCTAAAGCTGAAGAAATGAGCACCAACAACCGCGTGGCTTTCCACCGTATGGCAAACACCCTCAACTACCTCGACATTAAGACCGTCGTCGTCAGTTGCGGTACCTGCTACGACCAACTGGAAAAATACCGTTTTGAGGAAATCTTCCCAGGCTGCCGTATCATTGACATCCACGAATACCTGCTTGAAAAAGGGGTGCAGCTAAACGGCGTGCAAGGTCAGCAATACCTCTACCACGACCCTTGCCATACCCCGATTAAAACCATGAACGCCACCCAAATGGCCAGCAGCCTGATGGGACAAAAAGTCGTCTTAAGCGACCGCTGTTGCGGCGAGTCCGGTATGTTTGCCGTCAAACGACCAGACATTGCCACTCAGGTCAAGTTCCGCAAACAAGAGGAAATTGAGAAAAACCTCAAAGAGCTGCCGCAGGGCGAACCCGTCAAAATGCTCACCTCCTGCCCAGCCTGCCTGCAAGGCCTGAGCCGCTATGCCGACGACAACAATATGCCTGCCGACTACATCGTCATCGAAATGGCGAAACACATCCTCGGCGAAAACTGGCTGGATGAGTTTGTGAAAAAAGCCAATAACGGCGGTGTAGAAAAAGTATTGCTCTAAGGACTTAGACAAAACTTTTGGATGTAATAAAGGCCGTCTGAAAATCTTTCAGACGGCCTTTTTATTCAAAATAATCAAAATACAATAATCAAATCAAATGCCTTTACAAATAGCGATGCTACACCAGCAGTATTTAATAAAAAATAAAACCTGAAGCTTTTATCCCCCAGGTTTTATTTTCAAGTCTTATGCTTTTTCTTGCTGACGTTTTCTTTCTGCCATCATCTCATGCAATGTTTGCTTGGCAGGTTTCATCGGAACATGGTTATTGGTCCAGCTTAA
>NZ_JBQCWY010000446.1:0-2558 GCF_051956955.1 Neisseria sp. P0021.S005
AAGTTAGGCAACAACAAGAATAGGAAAAAATGCGAAGAATTGATTTTAAAAGGAGGGCGTTGAGGTTTTGCAAGTATGGGATTGGGGTTAGCCCTGCTTTGGAAAGAGTTATTTGATACGGTAAAGTTGTTCACGAAGGTCAGGTGAAGCATTGCCTCGAACTCCTCCATGCTTGATAGCGTGAAGTTTTCGATAATAGGTTTACTTGGATAGACTTTAGAGAATGGGGGGGGATTCAATTAATGCCGTTTGAAAAATAAGTCCTGAGCAAACCACGCTACGACTTATTTTCAGACGGCATTTGTATTCTGTATTTTGCGATTTCTATTAAAGCGCTGCTTCCGAGCGTTCACCGGTACGGATACGGATAGCTTCTTCAACCGGATAAATAAAGATTTTACCGTCACCGATTTTGCCAGAATGCGCGGTTTCCAAGATGGCATCAACAGCTTGATCGACTTTATCGTCAGCCAATACCAATTCGATTTTCACTTTAGGAAGAAAATCGACTGCGTATTCCGCGCCGCGATAAATTTCCGTATGGCCTTTTTGGCGGCCGAAACCTTTGACTTCGCTGACAGTCATGCCGGTAATGCCGATTTCAGTCAGGATTTCGCGTACATCGTCGAGTTTGAAAGGTTTGATAATGGCTTCGATTTTTTTCATATTGAGTCTCCTTATTTGCGAAAAGGCCGTCTGAAACATTCAGACGGCCTTTGTTCCATCAAGTTCGTTCAAATTTTATTTGAGTGAACTTATTTCTTTTTCTGAGCAGGCAGGTCGGTACATACGCCCAATGCCACTTCCGCAGCCATACCGATGGATTCGCCCAGGGTTGGGTGTGGGTGGATGGTTTTACCGATATCGGCTGCATCACAGCCCATTTCAATCGCCAAGCAGACTTCGCCGATCATATCGCCACCGTTAGGACCAACGATACCGCCGCCGATGATGCGGCCGGTTTCAGCATCAAAAATCAGCTTGGTGAAACCATTGTCGCAACCGTTGGCAATCGCACGGCCGGAAGCAGCCCATGGGAAGTTGGCTTTGGTGATTTTGCGGCCGGAGGCTTTGGCAGACAACTCGGTTTCGCCAACCCATGCCACCTCAGGAGAAGTGTAGGCAACGCCCGGAATAACGCGCGCGTCGAAGTAGGCTTTGTGGCCGGCACAGTTTTCAGCGGCAACGTGGCCTTCGTGAACGGCTTTGTGTGCCAACATCGGTTGACCGACGATATCGCCGATAGCGTAGATGTGCGGCACATTGGTGCGCATTTGTTTGTCCACTTCGATGAAGCCGCGATCAGTTACAGCAACACCAGCTTTCTCAGCGCTGATGAGTTTGCCGTTAGGCGCACGACCGGCAGCTACCAGTACGGCATCGTAACGTTGTGGTTCTTTAGGCGCATTTGCACCTTCGAAGGTAACGTAAACGCCGTCTTCTTTAGGCTCAACAGCAACAGTTTTGGTGTTAATCATGATGTTGTCAAAACGGTATTCGTTTTGTTTTTGCCATACTTTAACCAAGTCGCGGTCTGCGCCTTGCATCAGGCCGTCCATCATTTCAACCACATCCAGGCGAGAACCCAGAGTGCTGTAAACCGTACCCATTTCAAGACCGATAATACCGCCGCCGATAATCAGCAGTTTGCCCGGTACTTCTTTCAGAGCCAAAGCGCCGCTGGAATCGATGATGCGTGGATCTTCAGGGATGAAAGGCAGTTTGGTTACGCGGCTGCCTGCTGCGATGATACAGTTTTTGAAGGCAACGATTTTTTTCTCACCGGTAGGCGTAGCTTGTTCGTACACTTCGCTGGTCGTCAGCGAAACTTCCAAGTGGCGCGGATCTAAGAATTGGCCGTCACCTTGGATAATGTCTACTTTGCGGCCTTTCGCCATACCGGCCAAACCGGTAGTCAAGCGGGAAACCACGCCGTCTTTGTAGCCGCGCAGCATGTCGATATCGAGTTCAGGCTCAGGGTATTTGATACCGTTGGCAGCCAAGTGGCGTACTTCATCGATAACGGCAGCATTGTGCAACAGAGCTTTTGAAGGGATACAGCCGACGTTCAAGCAAACGCCGCCCAAAGTTTTGTAACGCTCGACGATGGCAACTTTCAAGCCTTCGTCAGCAGCGGCAAATGCAGCGGAATAACCGCCAGGGCCGCCACCCAATACGACCACATCGTATTCAGCATCGGCAGAACCGCCAAATTGTGCAGCTTGAGGAGCTGGAGCAGCAGCTTTAGGCGCTTCTTGTGCAGGAGCAGCTGGTGCTTCGGCTTTAGGAGCGGCAGCCGCACCTTCGGCTTCAACGACTGCAATCAAGCCGCCTTCGGAGATTTTGTCACCCACTTTAACTTTAACTTCTTTAACGACACCTGCAACTTCGGCAGGTACGTCCATAGTGGCTTTATCGGTTTCCAAAGTAATCAGGGTATCGTCCACGGCAATGGTGTCGCCTACATTTACTTCAACCGCAATAATATCTACATTTTCGTGACCGCCAATGTCTGGCACTTTTAATTCAACTAAGCTCATGTCTAATCTTTCTGAATG
>NZ_JBQCWY010000447.1:0-2556 GCF_051956955.1 Neisseria sp. P0021.S005
AATGCGGCAAAATAAGCCATCAGGAACAAATAGCCTGTAATCATAAGCATATTTTTCGTGGATTTGGTTTCGCGTCTAATCACGGTCAAAGTCGCGGCACACATCGGAGCATACACATACCAAGCCAAGAAGGCAAAGGCGGTCGGCAAGCCCCAGTTGTTGTGTATGATGGGAATTAATGCGTTTTGTACGGCATCTTCAGACGACGCGCTGACGGCATAAACGGTACCCAATGCGGCAACGACCACTTCGCGCGCGGCAATACCCGGAATCATGGCGATACACATTTCCCAAGTAAAACCCAAAGGTGCAAAAAACGGCTGAATAGCATGACCAAGCGTACCTGCCAAGCTGTAATCGATGGCGGCACCGGTTGCGCCTTCAGGCGGTTGCGGCCAGCTTACCAAGCCCCACAAGACCACGGCCAACGCAAAAATGATGGTACCCGCGCGTTTCAGGAAGGCTTTTACCCTATCCCACAAGCTGGTCATGATGTGTTTGAAGTTAGGCGTACGGAAAGTCGGCAATTCCATCAAAAGTGGGAATTGTTGCACATTGCCTTTCATCCGCGCCAAGCGTTTCATGATATACGCTGCCAATGCAGCCGACAGAATGCCTACGATATAAAGAATAAACAATGTCAGGCCTTGCAGGTTGAAAATCCCACCCACTGTACGGTCAGGAATAACAGCGGCGATAATCAGCGCATACACTGGCAAACGTGCGGAACAAGTCAGCAACGGCGCAACCGCGATGGTAACAAGGCGTTCGCGCGGGTCGTTAATGGTACGCGCCGACATCACGGCAGGAACGGCACAGGCAAAGCTGGACAAAAGGGGAATAAACGAACGGCCGGACAAACCGCTTTTTGCCATGATGTTATCCAGCAGGAAGGCTGCACGCGGCAGATAGCCTGAGTCTTCCAATAGCAGGATAAAGGCAAACAAAATCGTAATCTGCGGCAGGAACACCAACACGCTGCCCAAACCGGCAATGACGCCGTTGACGAGCAAGTCGCTGAGGATGCCCGGCTCCATGTTGGCGCCTATCCATTCGCCCAGCGCGGTAAAGCCGCCTTCGATGGCGTCCATAATCGGCGCCGCCCATGTGTAAACCGCTTGGAACACCATAAACAGGATGACCAGCAGCATAATCATGCCCCAGACGGGGTGCAGCACGATGTCGTCGAGTTTTTTGTGCCATGCGGGCAGCGTCATCTGGGTGCGTACCACTTGTGCCAAAATCGATTCGACTTCTTGATAAAGTTTGTCGCTATCCAGCGCATCGAGCGTGCGTTCGGCAGAGGCGGGGTTTGCGGGGAAAGAGCGTTTGCGCGGCAGCTTCGCCACGGCTTCGCGTACAGCCTGTACACCCGACGCGCTCACTGCAACTGTTTCCAAAACAGGTGCATCCAACAACTCGCTCAGTTTGGCCGCGTCGATATTCAAGCCCCTTTTGCGGGCCACGTCGCTCAAATTCAGCGACACCACCATAGGCAGTCCCAGCGTTTTCAGTTCCAAAATCATGCGCAGGGTCATACGCAGGTTGGTCGCGTCGGCAACGGCAATAATGGCATCGGGCGGAATGCCCATCTTGCCTACCATTACATCTTTCGCCACCGCTTCGTCGGGGCTGGTCGTGCGTAGGCTGTATGTGCCCGGCAGGTCGATAATGCGGACGGCCTCGTCGTCGAGGAAGGCGCCCTCGCGCTTATCGACAGTTACGCCCGGATAATTGGCAACCTTGGCATGTGAGCCGGTCAAACCGTTGAACAAAACGGTTTTGCCGCAGTTTGGCGCGCCAATCAAGGCAAAATAGCTTAGTTCCATCATTTTTCCTTATTCTTTCAGACGGCCTTAAACGGCCTCAACGATACGACACATAATCTTCCCGGCCTCTTCCAACCGCAGGGAAAATTGGGATTGATTGCCCAAGCGTACTGCAAACGGTCCTCTTCCAAAACCGCCCACGGCAATCACTTGCAACGGCATTCCGCTGGAAAAACCCAAATCCGCAAGACGACGGGTTACCAAGGAATCCAATTCACCAAAAACAGGGTTGGAAATAATAGAATCAATATGTACGACTGCGCCTTTTTTCAGGCGCGACAAAGGAATGGTAGACATAAGCCTCTCTTTTCATTTGTTTTAAAAGTAGATTATTAAAAAACGTGAGAAGAATGACGAATGTGTGGCACATTTGAAAGATTGGTTATGAGTGGCTATTTGCCTCTTCTTTCGATAAGTGCGGTTTGTTTTAAGTATTGTTATTTTCTTTGCTAATGATAAATCTTATTAATGTAAAAATCAAGTGTAACAAGATAAACTAAAAAGGCTGAAATCCTTTTATCATTAGGATTTCAGCCTTTTTATACACTCAACAAACTAAAGGCCGTCTGAAAGGTTTCAGACGGCCTTCAAAATAAAAAACCGAATCAAATCGGTTTTTTATTCCCATTCAGGGAAAGACTCTAAATTACAGAGCGTCTTTCAATGCTTTACCGGCACGGAATTTAGGAGTTTTAGCAGCAGCAATAGTCAAAGGCTCGCCAGTTTT
>NZ_JBQCWY010000448.1:0-2548 GCF_051956955.1 Neisseria sp. P0021.S005
AGCCTATTATGGCATATTTCGGCGGATTTGGTTGTTGTTTTGATGTTATTGTTTTTTAAGTTGCGGAAAAGAAAAAGGCCGTCTGAAAAGACAGCCTAAATATAAGGACTTATCCGATAATCAAAACGGCATTGCTGCCGCCGAAAGCGAATGATGAGCTGGCGGCAATGCGTTTTTCAGACGGCCAGCGGCTGTTTTCGTCGGTTAAAGCAATGTTGGGCAGCTCGGAATCGGGTACGTTGTCCCATTGTTGCGGTGGCAGTTTGCCTTCTGGATTGTATTGGTGGTTGGCCATCAACCAGGCAAACGCGGCTTCGATCGCACCAGCTGCGCCTAAGGTATGACCGGTGGACGGCTTGGTTGAAGTGCAAAGGGTGTGGCTGCCAAATACTTCGGCAACAGCTCGGCTTTCCATGCTGTCGTTGTGCTGCGTGCCGGTGCCGTGCAGATTGATCCAGCCGATCTCTTCCGCTTTCAAGCCGGCTTTATCCAAAGCGGCCTGAAAAGATTGGGCTGCACCCAAACCGTCGGGGCGGGGCGAAGACATATGGTAGGCATCGCTGCTTGCGCCGTAGCCGAGCAACTGCATTTCGCCGTCAAAATCGGCATCGCGTGTCATTACGAAAAATGCGGCTGCTTCGCCGATATTGATGCCGTTGCGGTTGGCGGAAAAAGGCTTGGCAATGCCGTCTGAAAGCACTTCCAAAGAGGCAAAACCATTGATCGTCAGCGGAGAAAGCGTATCCGCGCCGCCGCAAATCACAGCATCACACAATCCGGCACGAAGCAATCGGGCTGCACTGATGAGGGCGCGTGCGCCGGAAGTGCAGGCGGTGGAAACGGTATAGCGCAAGCCGTCCAGACCGTAAACTTGGGCGATAAATTCGGAGGGCGAAGCCATGGTGTGTTGCAGCTGTTTGAACGGAACATCCGTCCATCCACCGCCTTGGACAACGTGTTGGAACAAAGGGATATTTTCGTCTGCGCCACTGGTGGACGTACCGGTAACGACAGCGACCCTTTCTTTGCCGTAACGGGCAATGGCCGTCTGAATCAGTTCGTCTATTTGCGAAAGCGCGTGCAGGATAAGCTGGTTGTTGCGGCTGCGGTGTGCTTCGGGGATGCTGTCGGGCAGGGGCATCAGGGTTTCTTTGACTGCACCGAAAGCATGCGTTTTGCCTTTTACCCATTGGTCTGAAAAAGTCAGGGGCGTGTTTTCAGACGGCGTGAGTAAGGCATCGGCATGAACTTGCAAGCCGCTGCCCAATGCGCTGGTCAGTGCCGGACGGCTGAGATAAACAGGAGTATTCATGAATTAGTCTTCTGCGATCGGGCTGACCGTCCAGAAAGTTTGGTCGGGGAAGCCGATAAGGAATTGTTCGGAATGGTGGGCAACACACCACAAATCACGCTCGCGGTAGCTGAATACCGCGCCTTTGCCGTCAGGGCAGAAGCCTTGATGGGTGGCGTTTTGTTGGCGGGCTTCAGGGTAAAGCGTGGCGGCGTGTTCGGCGGCCAAAAGCGGTAACAAGGCGGCAAACAGTCGGCGCGAAGTGGCATTGGGCATCACAAAGCCGTCGTTTTTCCAGCCTTTGGTGCTGACCGATTGACGCGATACCGGCGCACCCAGTGCATCGGTTTGGACAAAGCGGATGCCGTCTGAATGAGGCTCGACTGCCAAGAGATTGGTTTGAACGGTTTGCCCCGCCGCATTGGTCTGCTCGAGTTTGAACCATTGGCCTTCTTTGGAAAGCGGCGGCAGCGTTTGCGGATGAGGGAGCGAGGTTGCGCATGCGGAAAGCAGCAGTGCGGCAAGCAAAGGGATAAATCGCATAAGGTTTTATCTAACGGTCAAAATATTTAATGATGAGGGTAGATTTTCAGACGGCCTGTTCTGTTTTCAGGCGAGGCCGTCTGAAAGGCATTCGTCCTTATTCTACCTTCAAATCGCCCACCAATGCGGCAGCAGGCTCTCGCTGATGACAAAGCGCGGGAAATGTTGTTTTTCCAGTACGCAAACTTTAAAGCCTTGTTTGTTCAGCAAAGCGGAAGCAACCGAACCTGAAGGGCCTGCGCCGATAACGGCAACGTCGAATTCTACGGGTATTTGAAAATACCTTTGATTTTAATGCTAAATAATGCTTAAACTGCTATATAAAATTTTTCAGACGGCCTTTTGCAACTTGGCGATTGAAGTTGAAAAAAATATCGTTTCAACTTCAATCGTCTTCATCTTGTGTCTAATTTTTCAATAATGTGCCTGCCAGCCAAATATTGAATGCCACGCCGATGGTAACCGTCATGCCGAACGCGGCAACAGCGGGCGTGCTGCTGATGGCGAGCAGGGCAAAGGAAATGGCTGTCGTCGCTGCGGCAAGCAGCATACCGCCTAATTTTGCCGGCGCGCTGTGATGTGCAGTGGCGGCATAGACGGCATAGTCCACGCCGATGGCGGATACTAAAAGCAGGCCGAACATGGCAAACAGGCTGACGGGAATGCCGGCCAAACCGAGTACGGCAACGGTGCAGATGGCGGCGGCCAGCGGCA
>NZ_JBQCWY010000449.1:0-2522 GCF_051956955.1 Neisseria sp. P0021.S005
TAATTTCAACCGTTTTCTTTCATAATGTATAGACGGGTCTGCTATATTGAAGACGTAGGCCCTGTTTTTTTTATTTATATTTTAAGGATGCTGATATGAGCAAGGACAAAACCTGGTCAGGCCGTTTTAACGAACCTGTTTCCGAGCTGGTCAAAAAATATACCGGCTCGATTGATTTTGACAAACGACTGGCAGAATGGGACATCCAAGGCTCGCTGGCACACGCGCAAATGCTGACACAGTCGGGCGTTTTGAGCGAAGACGACCTCTCGGCCATCCGTCAGGGCATGGCCGAGATTATAGCAGAAATCAAGGAAGGAACTATTTCCTGGTCGCTGGATTTGGAAGATGTCCACATGAACATCGAACGCCGCCTCACCGACAAAATCGGCGACGCCGGCAAACGCCTGCACACCGGCCGCAGCCGCAACGACCAAGTCGCTACCGACATCCGTCTATGGCTGCGCGATCAAATTACCGTTATCCAAAGCCTGATTCAAAACCTTCAGACGGCCTTAGTCGATTTGGCGGAACAAAATGCCGAAACCGTCATGCCCGGCTTTACCCACCTGCAAGTTGCCCAGCCGGTCAGCTTCGGACACCACATGCTCGCCTACGTCGAAATGCTCGGCCGCGATTTCGAGCGCATGGCCGACTGCCGCAAACGCGTCAACCGTATGCCGCTCGGCGCCGCCGCACTGGCCGGCACCACCTACCCGATTCAACGCGAAATTACCGCCGAGCTGTTGGGCTTTGAGCAAATCTGCCAAAACTCGCTCGATGCCGTATCTGACCGCGATTTTGCCATTGAGTTCACCGCCGCCGCTTCCCTGATTATGGTTCATCTGAGCCGTCTTTCCGAAGAATTGATTTTGTGGATGAGTCCGCGTTTCGGCTTTATCGATATTGCCGACCGTTTCTGCACCGGCTCTTCCATCATGCCGCAAAAGAAAAACCCTGACGTACCCGAACTGGTGCGCGGTAAATCCGGTCGCGTGATTGGCCACCTGATCGGCCTGGTTACCCTGATGAAATCGCAACCTTTGGCATACAACAAAGACAATCAGGAAGACAAAGAGCCACTGTTTGACACTGCCGACACGCTTATCGACACCCTGCGCATTTACGCCGACATGATGCGCGGCGTGACCGTCAAACCCGACAATATGCGTGCCGCCGTCATGCAGGGTTTTGCAACGGCTACCGACTTGGCGGATTACTTGGTAAAAAAAGGCATGCCTTTCCGCGACAGCCACGAAGTCGTTGCCCAAGCCGTGCGCCATGCTGATGAAGCTGGCGTTGATTTGAGCGAATTGCCACTTGAAGTCCTGCAAGGTTTCAGCAGTTTGATTGCCGACGATGTTTACAGCGTGCTGACACCCGAAGGCAGCTTAAACGCGCGCAACCACTTGGGCGGCACCGCGCCTGAACAAGTCCGTTTCCAAGTTAAACGCTGGCGTGAAATATTGGCTTAAACCCATCTAAACAGACAATAAAAGGCCGTCTGAAAATTTTCAGACGGCCTTTTGATTACCCGTGTTACACTCAACCTCACAATAAAAACAGATAAAACCTAAACTTACCTTCAAACGAGAAAACACGCCTCCTGACTTTGCCGCCGTCTTCAAACAAAAGGAGCAAGGATGAAAAATATTGTCTTTAAATTGGCTATGATCTGCCTATTCAGCGGATGCTATGCCTTATTCGTCGCCTGGGAAAATGGCGGATTCAGCCATCTCCATGATTTTCAAGCAATAGAGGGCAACGGCATGAGCGCATACCTTCATCAAACCTCCGCCGCCACCATGCAGGCTGAAAAAAACGAGTTGTCGATTTTGCAAAACAACCAAAACAGCTTGGCCTCTTGCGTCGGCATTGAATCTTTATGCGAATACGCCAAGCCGGGCATCTGGGTTGAACATGCCAAATTCTTACAACACAAGGACACGGGCAAATTATTGGTACTTTCGTTGGACTATTTGGAAAACAATGACACCGCAAAAACCCTACACAACCGCTATTCTGCATCGCTCCTACCTCAAGCAGACAGAAAGGAAGCGTGGCATTACGCCTGGCGTACATTTTTGAGCTCAATAATGTTTCTAATGGGCATCAATCTGCTGCCAATGATTTTTACCCTATTTGAGGAAAAGGAAACCGCAGCATAAAAACATGTCGTCTGAAAACATTTTCAGACGGCATGTTTCATTATTAAAGCTTAACGCGGATGAACCATATCGGCAGGAACGACCAATTCGTCAAACTCTTCGCCTGTCAACAAGCCCAATTCGATGGCGGTTTCGCGCAACGATTTGTCGTTTTTGTAGGCGGTTTTAGCGACTTTGGCGGCGTTTTCGTAGCCGATTTTGCGGTTTAACGCAGTAACCAGCATCAAGGAATGGTGCAGGAAATAGTCGATTTTTTCCGGTACGGGTTCGATGCCGACGGCGCAGTTTTCATTGAAGCTGTTGCACGCATCGCCCAACAGGCGGATGGATTGCAAGAGGTTGTAAGCGATAACG
>NZ_JBQCWY010000450.1:0-2520 GCF_051956955.1 Neisseria sp. P0021.S005
CAGGGCGTGCCGGCCGGCGTGCGGTTGGCATGGGCGATTTCGGGAACATATTTAAGCCAAGTGGCGCGTGAGTGGACCGTGTGCGTAATGCGGACAAATTCGCTGACGCATTCGTCAAATCCGCCAATACGCGTCAACAGGTCGCGCATCACATCATCCACCAGCCCCTGCATGGGGGCAAGAATAAGCTGCATGGGTCAGGCCGTCTGAAAAAAGGAGGACATATTGTAGCGGTATATCGGTTAAAATACAGCTTCCTTTTTCAGACGGCCTTTTTATGATGCACACAATTCCGGCAACCGCCGCCATGTTGGTAAAAAATTCAGAACGTTATCTTTCAGAAGTTTTGAGTGCGCTGAAAGACTTTGACGAAGTCCTGCTGTTGGACAACGGCTCGACCGACCGTACTTTTGAAATTGCCAAGGGTTTTTCAAATGTCAGCTATTACAAGCATGACTTTATCGGGTTTGGTCCGATGAAAAATCTGGCGGCCAGACTGGCGCAAAACGATTGGATTTTCAGCATAGACAGCGATGAAGTGGCGGATGAGGCTTTAATCGAATCCATTCGTGCGGCCGTTTTGGAAAATGAGAAGGAGCATATTTTTTCACTTTCCCGTCTGAACCATTACCACGGCAGACTGATTAAAGGCTGCGGCTGGTATCCGGATATTATTCCACGCCTTTATCATCGCAGATTTAGCCGTTTTTCCGACCGTCAGGTGCATGAGTCTTTGGTGTTGCCGCAGGAAGCCAAGGTTAAACAACTCGATGGCCATCTGAAACATTATTCTTTTGAAAACGCCGAAGGGCTGATTCAAAAAATGCAGCAGTATAGCTCGCTGTATGCGGAAGAAAATCGTTTTAAGAAAGACAGTTCGCCGTTTAAGGCTTTGCTGCATGGCGGCGTATCGTTTGTGAAGAATTACCTGCTCAAGCGCGGTTTTGCTTATGGTGCGGACGGCCTGACGATTTCAGTTTCCAACGCACAAGGTTCGTATTACAAATATGTCAAACTCTACGAGCGCAACCGCACGATAACCGTCTCCCTCATCATCACCACTTACAATCGCCCCGATGCTTTGGAGCTGGTGTTGAAATCGGCTTTATCGCAAACCCGTCTGCCGGATGAGATTATTGTCGCGGATGACGGCTCAAGGCAGGAAACCGCCGAAGTGGTTGATTTTATCCGCCGCAGGACAAGTATTCCCGTTAAGCATTCATGGCAGCCGGATAGAGGCTTTCGTGCTGCCGAATCGCGCAACCGTGCGTTGGCGCAGGCGAAAAGCGATTATATTGTGTTGATTGACGGCGATATGGTTTTGGATCCGTCTTTTATCGCCGATCATTTGAAGATTGCCCGCAGAGGCCGTTTGATACAGGGTTCCCGCGTGATTTTGACTGAGGATAAAACGCAGGATATTTTGGATGAAGGCGATTTGCCTGCTTTGTCTATGTTCAGCTCAGGGATAGAAAAACGGCTTTCCGCCCTGCGCTGCCGTTGTTTGGCCAAATTGGCAGGCCGAAAAGGCAACCGCAAACATAAAGGCATCAAAACCTGCAATATGGGCTTTTTCCGCAGCGATGCGCTTGCCGTCAATGGGTTTGACAATAGCTTTGTCGGTTGGGGCAGGGAAGACAGCGAATTTGTCGCCCGTTGCTATCATAACGGGATGAAACGCCATAATTTGAAATTTGCCGGCATTGCGTACCACCTCTGGCACAATGAGGCAGAACGCGATTCATTGCCGCAAAACGATGCCTTGTTGGAGGCAACCTTGTCGGAACGCAAAATCCGCTGTGTGCATGGCGTATCGGATTTTATAAAAGATGAAGAAGTAACCGGGAAATAGCCTTATCATCTTTTTAAACCATAGAGGCCGTCTGAAAATCTTCAGACGGCCTTTTTTGTGTTTTTAAAAACCTAGAGGTTAAATGAGAATATTATTTATTTGATATAGATCAGTATGTATAATTAGGTAAAGTATGGTTAGGGAAGAGGGTTTACTCTATAATCCAACCGTTTGTAATTTTATTTCGGCTAAGGCCGGATTTTGGGAATTGTTATGTCAACTATGTTTTTTATCCAGTTTGCCGTTGTGCTACTGTGTATCCTGATTGGTGCGCAGGTTGGCGGTATTGGTTTGGGCGTGCTCGGCGGTATCGGCTTGGCTGTATTGTCTTTTGGTTTCCATCTTCAGCCGACCAGCCCTCCGATTGATGTGATGCTGATGATTATGGCGGTAGTGTCTGCCGCCGCGGCCATGCAGGCCAGCGGCGGTTTGGACTATATGATTAAGATTGCCACGCGCGTGTTGCACCGCAATCCGAAATACATCACCTTTATCGCGCCGGCGGTAACTTACACCTTTACCGTATTGGCAGGTACGGGCCATGTGGCTTACTCGGTCTTGCCCGTGATTGCCGAAGTCAGCCGTCGCAATGGCATCCGTCCTTCCCGTCCGCTGACGATGGCGGTTATCGCTTCCCAATTTGCGATTGTCGCCAGCCCGATTGCCGC
>NZ_JBQCWY010000451.1:0-2515 GCF_051956955.1 Neisseria sp. P0021.S005
GTCGTAATAGATGGTCATTAGATGAAAAAAGAATAAAGGCCGTCTGAAAAAATCCAGCAATAAAAGGGTATTGCAAAAGCAGCTAAAGTTTTGCTGACTATACATTTCAGACGGCCTTCAGTATGATTCAGGACGTTTTGATAATTGCAGAAACCACTAACCATGAGCCAACGTCAGATTATCCTCGATACGGAGACCACGGGTCTTTATCCTGAAAACGGCGACCGTCTGGTCGAATTTGCCGGCTTGGAAATGATCAACCGCCAAATGACCGACTCCAACCTTCATTTATATATCCATCCCGAACGCGATATGCCGGAGGAAGCGGCGAAGGTGCATGGTTTGACGATTGAAGTATTGGAAGCGAAGAATGCGCCGCCGTTTGCCCAAGTGGGTAAACAGATTGCTGACTTTATACGTGGTGCAGAGCTGATTATCCATAATGCCAAGTTTGACGTCGGCTTCCTGAATATGGAATTTCGCCGCATGGGCTTGCCTTCTATTGAGGAACTGGGTTGTAAAGTGACCGACACGCTGGCTATGGCACGTGAAATGTTTCCGGGACAAAAGGCAAGCTTGGATGCGTTGTGTAACCGCTTTTCCGTTGACCGCAGCAAACGGGTTTTGCACGGCGCTCTAATCGACTGCGAGCTTTTGGGTGAAGTCTATCTTGCCATGACGCGTCAGCAGTTCGATCTGATGGGCGGTGAGACGGAAGAAGAGGGCGAAGTCAAACAAACCGTTATTGCGGAAACCAAACGTACCTCGCAGTTGAAAGTCATCAAAGCCAATGCGGACGAGCTGGCGGCACATGAAAAATATTTGGACGATTTGGGCGAAGCGTGTGTATGGCGCAAGGCCGAAACTTCTGATGAGGCTAATGCCGGAGCGTCAGCATGATACGCCGCAATATCGCTTTGATTCCTGCTGCCGGTGTGGGAGCGCGATTTGGTGCAGGAAAACCAAAACAATATGTTGAAATAAATGGTAAAACCGTATTGCAACATACCATAGAAATTTTTGAGCAACACTCCCGCATAGATTTAATTGCCGTTATTCTTTTGCCGGAAGATTCGGTTTTTCAGACGGCCCTGTCTGAGAAAGTGCGCGTTTTTCGAGTAGGCGGCGCAAGTCGTGCCGAAACGGTACGCAATGGTGTGTCCGTTTTATTGGAGCAAGGTTTGGCCGAGGCGCAAGACAATATTTTGGTTCATGATGCTGCACGCTGTTGCCTGCCTGCCGAAGCGTTAACGCGTTTGCTTGATGAGGCGGGTGAGAATGATGAAGGCGGTATTTTGGCCATACCGGTGGCCGATACGCTCAAGCGCTCAGACGGCAATCATCATATTGATGAAACCGTTGCGCGCGCAGGATTATGGCAGGCGCAAACGCCGCAGCTTTTTCAGACGGCCTTATTACACCGTGCTTTATCGGTTGATGATTTAAGTGAGATTACGGATGAAGCGTCAGCGGTTGAAAAACTGGGTATCCGGCCACGCTTGGTGCAGGGCGATACGCGCAATTTAAAATTGACGCTGCCGCAAGACGAATACATTGTCAGATTGTTGCTCAAGGCCGTCTGAACAATCAAAACCCATTATTTAAGGAAACAAACATGAATATCCGTATCGGACAGGGCTACGATGTCCATCAGTTGGTCGAAGGGCGAGATTTGATACTCGGCGGCGTCAACATTCCGTTTGAAAAAGGCTTGCTGGGTCATTCAGATGCCGATGCGCTCTTGCATGCGATTACCGATGCCCTGTTGGGTGCGGCCGGTTTGGGCGATATCGGCAGCCATTTTCCTGATACTGCCGCCGAGTTCAAAGATGCCGACAGCCGTGTGCTGTTGCGTGAGGCTTATCAAAGCGTGCAGAAATTGGGTTGGAAGGTGGTTAATGTCGATACGACCGTGATTGCGCAAAAGCCAAAACTTGCGCCGCATATTCCGGCAATGCGCGCTAATATCGCCGCAGATTTGGGTTTGCCTGCAAACTGCGTGAATATCAAGGGCAAAACCAACGAAAAACTTGGCTATCTGGGACGTATGGAAGCCATTGAAGCGCAAGCGGCAGTATTGCTGATTAAAGCCTAAGAGCTTAAAATTACTTTATTATTCAAACTGAAAGACTGACAACATGGCAACTCAAGACGAACTTAAACGCATTGCCGCCGAAAAAGCGGTGGAATTTGTTCCTGAAAACGAATACATCGGTATCGGTACCGGCTCTACCATCAACTTTTTTATTGAAGCTTTGGGTAAAAGCGGTAAGAAAATTAAGGGTGCCGTGTCTACTTCTAAAAAATCCAGCGAGCTTTTGGCAAAATACGAGATTCCAGAAGTTTCACTGAATGAAGTGATGGGATTGGCGATTTATGTTGACGGCGCAGACGAAGTCAACCACGCGCTGCAAATGATTAAAGGCGGCGGCGGTGCGCATTTGAACGAAAAAATCGTGGCCAGCGCATCCGATAAATTTGTCTGTATCGCCGATGAAAGCAAATATGTTTCTCG